>JBAQPK010000523.1:0-8292 GCA_049305715.1 Desulfuromonadaceae bacterium
AGCATGTTTCATTGACTACAAGGAGTCTTCTATAAATGATGTGCCCATATTGTAAAGAGTTGATTCATGATGGTGCGATAAAGTGTAAGCATTGCGGATCTATGCTCAATCTTGATCCTAATAATACCATTAACATTGATGGTATCAGTAGTGATGAAATACGTGCATTTGTAGGGGATAACGCCCACTATTATATCCAAAACTTTTCAAAGTTTACGATTACAGGCAGAGAGCAGTTCTGTGTTACCTGGAACTGGTCTTGTTTTGGCTTCACCTTCATCTGGTTCCTTTATCGTAAAATGTATGCACTGGCTGCGATCTCATTTGTCGTTTTCTGTATACCAGGTGTTAATATACTCCTGCATATTGGAATTGGAGTGATCGGCAATTATCTGTATTACCGGCATGTAAAAGGAACAATTATCGAAATAAGAGCTACACAATCGCAATTTAATTATCTTCCGGTGCTTCAGGAGCTCGGTGGTGTGAATAAGTGGGTAATCTCTATAAGTGTCATCATATGCATAATCATCGCAATATTTTTCGTTTTATTTTTCTCAACTATGATCGCATTCATGGGGCAACGCATGACTGGAATGACGATATAATGTATTCTTGGAGGGGGCCATGAAGTTTTGAGGATGTGCTACATTTATCAGTTGGTATAAGGCTTGTTTAAACTTATATGTCTTGGGGTTACGACACTCCAGCCACTCCAATAATTCAAAAACCGCGTCGGTTGACGCGGTTTTTTCATGCCATCTTTCATGATTCATTTCCACTCATTACTATCTATTGAAACCAAGCTGTTTTTGCGTTACGGTGCAAAATATTCAATGAGGAGGGTTCAATCATGAATCTCTTGGTCTGCTTACGTTCTGTTTCTCAGGGAACCAAAACTCTTTTCTGTTCACTTCTGATCGTTTTCGCGCTCTGTTTTACCGGATTTGCCGCCGAAAAAAAAGACACGCTGATTGTCGGAATGGAGTTGGCCTACCCTCCTTTTGAGATGACCGACACCAAAGGCCAACCAACCGGCGTAAGCGTCGATCTGGCCAAGGCGCTCGGCGCGGCGCTGGGGATGCAGGTCAGGATAGAGAATATGGCCTTTGACGGCCTGATCCCGTCTCTCAAGACCGGCAAGATCGATCTGATAATTTCGTCTATGACCGCAACGGCCGAACGGGCTCAGTCGATCGACTTTTCCGATCCGTATCTGCAGACCGGCCTCTGCCTGCTGGTGCGAAAAAATTCTCCTGTCCAGGGAATTTCCGATCTGGACAGGGCGGGCATGACTGTCGCGGTAAAAAAGGGGACAACCGGTCACAGCTATGCCGGCAAGCAGCTGAGACACGCCCGGGTTCTGGTTCTGGACAAGGAGGCGGCAGCCGTGCTGGAGGTAGTGCAGGGGAAGGCAGATGCCTTTATCTATGACCAGATGTCCACCTACAGCAACTGGCAGCGCAACCCTCAGACCACCCGCGCCATCTTGAAGCCGTTTCAGCAGGAATCGTGGGCGGTCGGCATCCGCAAGGGGAATGACCCGCTCAAGGCACGCATCAATACGTTCCTGAAGGAGTACCGCGCTGCGGGCGGCTTTGAAAAGCTCGGCGACACGTGGTTGAAGGAGCAGAAACAGCAGTTCAGGCGGCTCGGCTATCCGTTTTTTCTGTAGCAGCCAAAGGAGCAGTGATGGGTCGATTTATGCCGGTGATATGGTACCAGCCGGATGACGGCCGCAATGCGCCGATGATCTCACGGATTACGGCGTTTGCCGTCGTGTTTCTTCTGATATCCGCCGTTTTCTGGTTTGCCTTCAGCCAATTGCAGTATGGTTGGAACTGGCATGCGGTCTGGCAGTACCGGCAGAAGTTTCTGCAGGGGTGGATGACGACGGTGCTGATTTCAGCCGCTGCCCTCTGCCTCAGTCTTCTGATCAGCATTTTTTTTGCGCTCGCACGGCGCTCCAGTCTGCTTCCCTTGCGCTACCTGGCAATGCTGTATATTGAAGGGGTGCGCGGGACACCTCTACTGGTGCAGATTCTGGTCTTTTTCTACGTGGTGGCCGATGCTTTCGGCGTCAGCAATCGCTATGCGGTCGGGATCCTGACGCTGGCCCTCTTCGCTGGAGCCTACTTAAGCGAAATCATTCGGGCGGGCATCGAGAGCGTTGGCGAATCGCAACTGGAATCGGCACACGCCATCGGCCTGACGACGGTCCAGACCTATCGTTTTGTCATACTCCCGCAGGTAGTGAGGCGGATTCTGCCGCCGCTGGCCGGCCAGTTTGCATCACTGATCAAGGACTCTTCGCTGCTGTCGATCATCGCCGTCAGTGAATTCACCCTCAACGCGCAGGAAATCAACTCGTTCACCTTCAGTACGCTGGAAAGCTACCTGCCGCTGGCGGCCGGTTATCTGCTTCTAACCCTCCCGATTTCGCTCTTCAGCCGCTATCTGGAACAAAAATACCGCTATGCATCTTAGCCTCTCAAACATCACTAAAACCTATGCCCGGCGCCGGGTTCTGGACGACATCTCCATCGACCTGCCGGATGTGCATGCCCTGGTCGTGATCGGTCCCTCGGGGGGGGGCAAGACGACCCTGCTCCGGACGGTCGCCGGACTGGAACGTCCGGATTCCGGGGAGGTGCATATTGACGGAGAACTACTGCATTTTGATGATGCCAGCCTCCTGAAGCACCGGCGCAGCATCGGTACGGTCTTCCAGGCCTTCAACCTCTTTCCCCATCTGACTGCGCTTGAGAACATTCTTCTGCCGCTGGAACAGGCTCACGGCTATCTGCATCTGCATGCGGTTGAAACTGCGCAGGCCATCCTGAAACGCTTTCAATTGACGGGGCACGCGGACAAGAAGCCGGCCGAATTGTCGGGTGGCCAGCAGCAGCGAGTGGCCATCGCCCGTGCCATTGCCATCAAGCCGCGTTTTTTGCTGTTCGACGAACCGACTTCGGCGCTTGATCCGGAAATGACTTCCGAGGTGCTCGATATCATTGGAGAGTTGCGGGATGAAGGTCGTGACCTGTTGCTGGTAACGCATCATATGGGGTTTGCCCGGACTGCAGGCGACTATTGTCTGTTTGTGGCGGAGGGGAGAATCGTGGAAAGCGGCCCGGCTGAATGTTTGTTCGCCGAGCCGCGGAGCAGGGAGCTGCAGCAGTTCCTGGGAAGGGTTATGCGCTATTGACGTAATGAGACTGTTGAACCTGCTATTCCCCGTTTCTACCCGACTTCCGAGTATTCCCGCACGCGGAACTCCGCACCGAGCGATTCCGCCAGTACCCTGCAGGCCTCGATATCGACACCCGGAACGGTAACGGCGCTGGCGATCACCTGGGGAATGTGGGCAGCCGCTGACCGGATAAAGTCGCAGACACCGTTGAAACCGGCTTCGCCGAACGGGGTGTTGCAGAGTCGGCTGTATGTCGCGGCATCGGGAGCATTCAGGCTGACGGAAACAGTGTCAACCAGGCCGGCCAGTTCCGGCAGGATATCGCGTCCATTGGCCAGGTTGGCCTGACCGTCGGTATTGATGCGGATGCAGTAGCCTCTTCTCTTCAGTTCGCCCGCCACCTGTTTGACCAGATCAAGACGGATCAGCGGTTCACCGTAGCCGCAAAATACCACTTCATCAATTCCCTCCGGTTGGCCGACCGCTGCCATTACCTCCTCGAAGGCTGGTTCCCGGTCCAGCAGCAGGTTATGTCCCTTGACCGTAAAGTCGTCGAACTTTGCACAGAACGTGCAGCGGTTGGAACAGCGATTGGTGATATTCAGATAGAGCGAGTTGCGAATCTTGTAGGCGATCTTCGTCGATTGATCCCAGAGCCTTATTCCGAACAGGTCACCGGCATTTTTGGTCGTGATGCGGGCGACGTCTTCCAGCGTCAGCCCTTTGACTTCAGCCAGTTTCTCGGCAGCCAGTTTTACGTAAGCCGGTTCGTTGCGACCGCCGCGATGCGGGACAGGTGTCAGGTAGGGACAGTCGGTCTCGACCAGCATGCGATCGATACTTACACTCCGCACGACATCCCGCAGGTTTTGGTTGCCGGGATAGGTGATCGTTCCGGGTATCGAAATATAGAATCCAAGGGCAGAAGCCTCTGAAGCCATCGCGGCATCGCCGGAAAAACAGTGCAGAACTCCTTTTCGTACCGTTTCTTCCCGCAGAACCGTCATGACACGGGCATGGGCGTCGCGATCATGAATGACAACCGGTTTGTCCAGATCAGCGGCAATCCGGAGAAAACGGCGGAAAACGAGTTCCTGCTGGTCGCGCGGAGACCGGTCGCGGAAAAAATCAAGCCCGATTTCACCGATAGCAACAACCTTCCGGCTGGAAAGTGCAAGGGTCCGGATAATATCATAACAGGCATCGGTAACCCTGCTTGCGTCATGGGGATGAATACCGACGGCCGCATACAATTGCGGGTATTTTTCGGCAAGTTCGACAGATTCACGACTTGATTCGATATCGGTGCCGACTACCAGAATGGCCGATACACCGGCATCCTCGGCACGTTTCAACATGTCTTCGAAGTCGCCGGCAAAATCCCGGTAGTAGATATGGGCGTGGGAATCGATCAGGACAGGCTGTTGAAACGGCATTATCACCCCTTTAATTCCTCTTTGAGTCCTTCGATAACGGCCTTGACCTCGGCTATCATGTCGGCGGCCTGGACTGATTTTTCATATTTGAGATAGTTTTCAAAAAACGCTATCGCATCGGCCGTGCGGTCCTGATCCATGCAGATTCCTCCCAGCGTCAGGTACGCCATGCTGTAGGCGGGGTCTCGCCGTACCGCTTCAAGACAGGCGTCCTCCGCCTCCTCCAGCTCCTCAAGGTCATAGTACAGTTCGCCAAGGTTGAAGTGGGCCGCCGGATCCTCCGGATCTATTTCCACCCCTTTGGTGAAGGCGGCGATGGCGCCATCGACATCTCCCAGACCGTACAGCGCATCGCCCAGGGCGTTAAGCGCAAAAACGTTATCCGGTTCGAGGTCAAGCGCCTGACGAAAGGCGCGGATGGCATCTTCGCTCCGGTCCTGGCTGCTGTAGACCAGACCGATGCTCACGAGGGCATCGGCATCCTTCGGATCGATATCCAGAACCTTTTTGTAACAGGCGAGCGACTCCTTGTGATTACCGGCTTCGAGCAGCATGTCGCCCAACGTCGTCAGGGCGTCGGCATCTTCGGGTGACAGCTTGAGCCCTTCACGATAGCGGGCGATGGCGTCATCCAGGCGTCCGTCTTCAGCCAAAGCATCGCCAAGATAAAACCAGCTGTCCGGCAGACCCTTGTTGCCCTCCCAATACCCCTCGAAAACAGAAACGGCCTGCCCGGCCTCTCCCTGGTCGAGAAGATCGAGCCCCTTTTGTACTGTTGCGTTTAATTCTGTATCAGTCATGCTCTGTTCCTTTCGTTTCGTGTATTGTTCAATAGATCTCTCTGGGACTTTGCGGTGGAAGTGCCGTCTGAAGGAAACACAGTATCATACCTCAATTCAATCGGCAATTGATGCAAAAACGACACATTAATCCACTAGGGCTTGACTACCCTTGAAAATATTACCATAATGCCACCATGTTTCCTGCAACTCGGTCCTCTAAAATCATCTGCGTGATCGCAATTCGACTATTCCTGCTAACCTGTCTCCTCTGGTATCTCGTCTGTCTTTTTGTCGCTCCCGGCCGGGGTTCCGTTTTCTGCGATGTTTCGTTTCCTCCAGGGAGCGGAATCCGTAAGTTGGCAAACGAGCTCAAGGCTGGCGGGGTTATTCGCAGCTCGTGGCATTTCGTCCTTATGGCTCGGCTGCGGGGTGATGCTCACCGGTTGAAAGCTGGCGAGTATCGTTTTAGTGACGATATGACCCCTGATACGATTCTGAGAAAAATTGTTTCCGGTGAGGTGGACTACCGTAAATTTACCCTGCCTGAAGGATATTCCGTGTATCAGGCCGCCGAGTTACTGGAGCAGAAAGGGTATTTCAGGAGGGAGTCCTTCCTGGCAAAATGCCGGGACAAGGCTTTATTGGTGCGTCTCGGCCTTGAGGAATCCAGTGCGGAAGGCTATCTCTATCCTGCCACCTACAACCTCTCGCGGGGTGGCAATGAGGAACAGCTGCTGGGGCAGATGATAGGGCAATTCAACAAGGCTTATGCATCTATTGAGGAGAGGGAGGGTGGCCTCCGGATTTCCCGGCACGAAATAGTCACGTTAGCGTCGATAATAGAAAAAGAGGCGGTTTCAGCGGACGAGAAGCCAATTATTTCATCGGTATTCCACAACCGTTTGCGGATCGGCATGCCGCTGCAGAGTGACCCCACGGCGGTTTACGGAGTCCGGGCGTTCTCCGGCAGGGTGAGTAAAGCCGATATTCAGCGTCCCTCACCATACAACACCTATCTCAATAGGGGTCTTCCACCCGGTCCGATCGGCAACCCGGGGAAGGATGCCGTTCTGGCGGCAATGAACCCTGCAAAAACCGACTTCCTTTATTTTGTCGCCCGCTTGGACGGCACCCACCAATTTTCACGAAATCTTGCTGAACATAACCGGGCGGTCGCTCGCTTCCTCAAATAGCGATTGGTCTGAAAAAACTATGTGCCCGGCTGCGGCCGTACGATATCAATAACCGTAACTTCCGGAGGAGCGAATAAACGCATGGGAGGGCCCCAGGTTCCGGTCCCTCGAGAAACATGAATGCGTGATCCTGCCTCGGTTGTGGTTGTACCGCAGGGGATAGGGTGCCTGAGTCTGACGAGAAGATTGAACGGGAAAATCTGTCCATCGTGAACGTGACCCGAGAGCTGCAGGTCGAAGCGGCCGTTACTTTCCGGCGGGATTTCCGGCCGGTGCTTCAACAACAAGTGAAATGAATCGCGTGGGACTGAATCGAGAAGAGTTGTCTCCGCGCCCGGGTCGGTCGATAATCTTGAATGTACGGCGCGATCGTCCATGCCCGATATCGTTATTCCGCTCGGGAGCAATACGGATTGGTTCCGGAGCATCGTAAACCCGGCCGCACGGTTGTAGGCAAGCGCTTGTGGCAGCCCGGCATACACTTCATGATTGCCGATGACGGCAAATTTACCCGAAGGCGCCTCTACCGAAGCCAGCAATGCCGCCAGTTGGCCGTGTTCCGATATTCCGTAATCACGGTTAAGTTTACCGTCAACCAAATCACCGGTAGATACGAGAATATCAGGTCTGGCCTCTCTGATCCTTTCCAGTATCCGCTCCTGTCGATATTCCTGCAGTAACAGACCGATATGCACATCTGATATCTGTACAACCCTGACCCTTTGAATGGAAGGGGGGAGTTTGGGTGAGGTGATAACAACGTGTTCGGTGCGGATTTGACCAGCTTCAATACAGGCATAAACGCTGGCTGTCACCGCCAGCAGAAGTGCGATCCAGCATGATGTATGTGCCGATATAACATCCGGCAGCCGTCTTGAAAACCGCCTGATTAGAAGGCGGTACAGGAGATGTGCCGTATCGACAAAGAGCAGGGTGGAGGAGAAGATAAACAAGAAGCCCATCCAGAGGTAGCCGGGCCATGCGATGGCAAGGGCTGTCCTCTCCATCCGGAACTGTTCTGCTCCGTGAACAAGAAGCGGGGTGACGGTCATGATAATCATCCAGGAAATCAGGAGCCGTGTCGGCAGCGGTCGGGGCCTGAACGCATGACGCAATTTTAAAAATGCGTAAAAATGCATGCCGCCGTAGATCGTAATGAATAGTATCAGGAAAAGGTACAATCAACATGCTCCTTGACGCCACCAAACGTCAGACGGTGAATGGGGGATGGGCCGAGTCTCCTGATAGCGTCCATGTGAACGGCGCTGCCATACCCTTTGTGCCCGGCGAAACCGTAACCCGGATACGTTGAATCCATTTCGACCATAAGCCGGTCGCGGGATACCTTGGCGATAATCGAGGCGGCGGCTATGGAAAGGCTTAACGAATCGCCCTTTTTTATTGTTTTCTGGGGAATGGTGCTGTCGATGGTACTGATTCCATCGATCAACAGGTAGTCGGGCAGGGGGGAAAGCTTTTGAACAGCCGCCAGCATGGCGCGGCGGGTGGCCTGCAGGATGTTGATTCTGTCGATCTCGGCCGGACTAATGATCCCGATTCCAACAGTCAGCGCGTGCGCCATGATGATCTCAAAGAGTTTTTCCCGTTTATCGGGGGTAAGTTTCTTGGAATCGTCAACGCCGTTGATTGATAGTCCGGCAGGCAGAATGACTGCTGCAGCCATTACC
>JBAQPK010000524.1:0-4452 GCA_049305715.1 Desulfuromonadaceae bacterium
GACCTGGATGGTCGGGAAATCGACGTTGGGGAGGTCGTTTACCGGCAAGCGGCGATAGGATACCACCCCGAAGATGAAGATCGCGATCATGACCAGGGAGGTCATGATCGGACGGCGGATGAAGATATCCGCGATATTCATTTCCTTTTCTCCCCTGCAGGCTGCTTCTCTTTGCTCTCAACGACCGCCCCCGGCGTCAGGCGCAGTTGTCCGTCGGTCACCACGGTCTCGCCCGGAGCCACCCCCTTCTCGATCACCGTCTCTTCACCCGCAGCCTCGGCCGTTGCGATCTGCCGCATCTCCACGGAATTGTCCGGCTTCACTACATAGACGAATTCCCCCTGCTGGCTGGTCTGGATGGCATGGGTCGGAACGACTACCGCATTTTTTCGGGAGGCGAGCGTGATCAGCACATCGGTAAACTGCCCCGGCCAGAGCTTACGCGACTTGTTGGCAAAAACACCCTTGAGTTTGATCGTGCCGGTAGCCGGATTTACGGCATTATCCAGAAAACTGATCGTCCCGGCCTCGGTAACACCCGGCTCATTGGGGATGACAGCTTCAATTTTCAGCTGGCCGGCAGTCATTGCCCTCTTTATTTCGGCAAGTCGTTTTTCGGGAAGGGAAAAGGTGGCGTAGATCGGAGTAATTTGATTGACTGTCACGATCGGCAGATCGTTCGCCTTTACCAGATTACCCGGATGCATGGCAATTGTCCCGGTTCGGCCGGAAATCGGCGACCGGATGGAACAATAGCCGAGCTGGATTCTGGCGTTTTTTATGGCGGCGCGATCGGCAGCAACGGCTGCCGCCAGCGATTCGGCATTGGACTGCAGCAGCTCATACTGATCCTTGGTTACGATCCCCTCCTTGAGCAGCCCCGCGTAGCGCTCCGCCTGTTCGCGGGCGAATTTGGCCTGGGCTTGATCCTTTGCCAGTGCGGCCTCAAATTGGTGTAACGTCGCCTGGAACGGCTCCGGGTCGATACTGATCAAAAGGGCGCCTTTCTCCACATCGCTTCCTTCCGAAAAATGGAGCCGTGCTATCTGCCCGCTTACCTGCGATTTTATTGCAACGCTGGTGTATGCCTCGATGTTGCCGATGGCCTTGACCTGAATCGGAACATTTTTTTGCAGCGCCTGGGCGATCTTCACCGGAACCGGCGGTTTTGCTTTGGGCGTCTCCTTTTTGGCCGTGCAGGCGGCATTGAAGATCAAAACGGCACAACAGGCCAGAATAGCAGCGTTTTGTTTCATGGGGGGTCTTCTTTCTTTATGCAGGTATGACAACTCATTGCACGGCTCTGCCATGCGGTGGCATTCAAGCCGGGCATTAACAAAATTGTTTTCTGCCCAAAAAACGTAAAAATGATTTTTAACGTACTAACAGGAGAAAAACAAGCCGATCATCGTATCCTGTGATTTTTCACGATCTTTTCATCGGATGTGTGCTCATAAATGTGTCGTTACCCTATCACAGGACATGACTCAAGATTCTTTTATTTGCGGCAGTTTTTCTTTGGTAGTGATCTGCTGCCATATCGCCGCCATCTCCAGAGGGCGATTGACGATTCCTTTCAGTTCTGCTAGATTCCCTGCCCCGTTCCGGTTTTGCAACGACGTGATTCCATCCCTTCAAAAGAGTCTTTTACCCACATGTCAAAAGAGCTGATAATCAAAAAAATAATACGGACGCTGTCTGCTGACCTGACGGTGCTTTCCACCGCATCAAGAGCTGCCCATGCGGCCGCCACCCATGCGGAATGCCTCCCTGATAACAAGTATGACACCACCGCGCTGGAGGCCTCCTACATCGCCCAGGGGCAGGCCAACCGGGCCCAGGAGATCAGGGTCGCCCTGGAATGCTACCGTACCCTGACGCTGCATGCTTTTGACGATGAAACGCCGATCAGGCTGACGGCTCTGGTTACCCTGGAAGGGGGGGAGGGTGATGTGCGGCGGCTTTTTCTCGGCCCACAGGCGGGCGGTATGAAAATCGGCGATGATGATGGGGAGATCGTGGTCATTACCCCCGGTTCTCCGCTGGGGCGGTCTCTGCTGGGTTTGCGAACCGGCGATGAGGTGAAGGCCGGTGACGGCGCAGCGGCGCTGTCGTTTACCATTATTTCGGTCTGCTGATGGCAGTCGGAGGCGGTTGAAATCGCCATTCGGCAGTCGCGCTTTATTAATGATCCCCGTCGTACGGGCAGGATGGCTCTTCGCATGAAAATCACATTATTGACCCATTTCAAAGAGTTCGAAAAACGGTCCAATACCGGTCGCCTGGTTGTTGACGTTCTGGGGGGTGCTGCCGAGCAGATCCGCTGGGACAGGATGAATCCGCCCGCCCGGCTGGTCGAGGAAATTGAGGCAGGGGGGGTGGCGCTGGTCTACCCCGGTGCTGTAGACGAAGATGCAGGCGATCTGAGCGGCATCACCCAGTTCGTCATCATCGACGGCACCTGGCATGAGGCCCGCAAGATTCACCAGCGAAGTCCCTACCTTCAGAAGATTCGCCGTATCTGCCTGGAAACGGGTGAGAAATCGGTGTACAACCTCAGGAAAAACCAGAAGGAGTCAGGTCTCTGTACGGCCGAATGCGTTATTGAAGTATTGCGCCTCGCGGGAAACATCGCGGAGGCAGAGTTGCTGCAGGAACGATTCCTGGCGTTTATCAGGCCGCCAGGGGTAATGCGGGGAGCCGTGCCGGGGCATTAGTTCTGGTTTGTGATGTTCTGGATGTTTTTTATGCCTTGAATCTGCTCTCGGTGCCGGATAACAGCCGGCCGATATTCTCATGGTGCCGTACAATGACTATCAGGGATATTATAAGTGTCACAATGGTGACTGTCCTGCCCCCGTCCAGAAAAAACACCGCCAGCGGCATGGCGGCCGCCGCAGCGATCGATCCGAGTGAAACATAGCGCCAGAGAAACATCAGCATGGCAAACAGCGCCATCGCAATTGCCACCGCCAGAGGGGCCAGTGCCAGAAAAACCCCCACTGCGGTCGCGACCCCCTTCCCCCCCCTGAATGTGAGAAAAACTGAAAAGACGTGGCCGCAAAAAGCGGCCAGACCGACCCAGGCGGCGAAATCGGGCGGGAGTGCGCTCAGTTTAACGAAGAGCACCGGCAGCAGCCCCTTCAGGCAGTCGCCGATCAGCGTGATGATACCGACCTTGCGGCCGACGGTCCGGTACAGATTGGTCGCGCCGATGTTGCCGCTCCCCTCCTTGCGGACATCGATTCCGTATGCCTTGCCGAGCAGAAGTCCGGTCGGGATTGACCCGATAAGGTATGCCGCGCCGACAGCGATAAACAGTGCCGCTATGGTTGTCTGGTCTCCGGTCACGGTTTATATTCCTGCAATGATTTTCCATCCTTCCGGCTCTTTTGACAGCCTGAGGTGCTCGGTGCCGTTCAGCGTCATCTCTTTGCCCCGCACCTGAATTTTCATGCGGTAGCTGCAGGCTGTATCGGCGGTGGTACCGTCAACGGTTATGGCAGGTGTGCCCGGCTCGTACGAAATCTGCTCGAAATCCCTGAAATTCTTTTCCAGGCTCTCCCTGAGGTGTGCAAAAGTTTTGCCTTTATCGCTGTAGCGTATCGATACAACGGAAAGGTATCGAGGCACATTCCGTGAGTTGATCGCATTGGCACGGGTTGTCAGCGTTTGAATGATGTCACTGTGCTCCCGCTCCGGCCTGCTGCAGCCCGATACCGGCAGCAGTGCCGCAAGGAGTATGCCCAGCAGCGCAATTCTCACTAAAAGAAGGAGTCCATGGCCTTGTTGGCATCGGCGATGTACGCGCTGCCCGGGAATTCCCGGGCAAGCTGGCTGAAAATCTCGCGCCCCTTCGCTTTCTGACCATCCTGCAGGTATGCCCTGCCCAGATAATACAGCACCTCGTCGCGCCGCGCCGCGTCGGCAAACATCTTGAGGGATTCTTCAAATCGGGCGATTGCAGCTTTATAGGCATCACTCTTCATGTAAAAGCGTCCGACATACAGTTCATACTGCAACTGCTTGTCCCGGCAATCACGATATTTCTCCTGCACCTCTGCCAGTTGGGCCCCTTCAGGATAGAGTTTAAGGTATGATTCGAAGGTGGTTTGCGCGTTCTTCACCGGTGTCTGGTCGGTGTCAATACTGTGGATCTGGCTATAATAGCTCAGACCTTGTCGATACAGCGCAAAATCGGCCTGCGGGTGTTTGGGGTGCAGTTTCCGAAAATCCTCATACCCGGCTGCCGCCTCTATAAAGTCATTATTCAGAAAGTAGGCGTCCGCGATGTTAAGTTCCGCCCTTGTGGTGAGCTCAGGGGACTGGTACGATTCCTTTACCTTTTTCCACTGGGCAATCGCATCTTCATACTTACCGTCCTGGAAGAACTGCTCTCCCTCTTTATAGAGCAGGTCGGCCGGCTTGTTCACCTGCGGAGTGGAGCACCCC
>JBAQPK010000525.1:0-5852 GCA_049305715.1 Desulfuromonadaceae bacterium
CTGATAACCCAGTTGAGTGAGATGGACCGTTCTCTTAATCTGGCGACCAGGATCGATCCGATGACCGGATTGGCAAACCGGCGTGATATCATGGAGAAGATGGAGCGGGAGCTCAGCCGCTCCGAACGCCACCAGAGAATGTTTTCTGTCATGCTTGTCGATCTGGATGACTTCAAGCAGGTTAACCAGAAATACGGGTTTAATGACGGCGATGATGTGCTGGTGGAAGTGTCCCGTGTGCTGATGGGGTGCGCCAGAAGCGAGGATGTCTGCGCTCGATGGGGAGGAGAAGAGTTTCTCTTTCTGCTGCCTGAAACGAATATCGAGGGGGCCTTGACCCTTGCCCGCAAGGTTCTTGACTCAATAGCAATGACGGAGTTCAAGGTCAACCACCCCGGAATCCGCATTACCACGAGCATTGGTTTATGCGAATATGAAGCGGGACAAACGATCCATGACTGTATTGCGCGTGCGGATCAGGCCCTCAGTCATGCCAAGCACGGAGGGAAGGACCGCATCGAGGTCGCTGCCTAGTTTCCGGCCTTGTCACGTTGTCAGGACAAGACCTCGCTTCCGAATCAAAAAAGGCAGTTTGCCATCCGGAGTTTCCGGCCGGCAAACTGCCTGAATTATTTCACGTTGCATCCGCCGAAATGAACCGCCAGCCAGACTGTCTTCTGCCCGGTGTCGGTCCGCGCCACCCGGTGGCGACAACCGGCGGGAATCAGAACATGGTCCCCCGGCTTCAGAACCAGCGGGACGGCATCGTTATCAAACAGCAGTGTCGCCCCTCCGGAAACCAGAAGCACCCACTCATCCCACCCCTGGTCATACCACTCACCCGGCGGCGTTGCATGCCCATTCGATACGATCCGTTCAATCCTTACGCCGCCTTTTTCAGCCAGTGTCTGGAGTAGTTCATCCGGAAGATCCGCCGGGATATGTTCAAACAGATTCCCTGTTGATAACGGCATGAATCCTCTCCGGTCCGAAAAAAAAGTATGTCCGGTGCGCGGAATACCGGGAAGGAGCCCCGGGCCGATCAGCTCCGGACGGCAGCCGCCAGCATTTCGGCGGCGTGCGCCAGGGCGGAATCGCCGATGGTTGTGCCGGCGAGCATTCGGGCAATTTCCCGTGTACGTTCATCCCGGTTGAGCTCACGGATGCGTGTTGATGTCCGCCCTCCTTCAACCAGCTTCTCCACCCGCACCTGCTGATCGGCGAAAACCGCAACTTGCGGCAGATGGGTGATGCAGAGCACCTGTTGTCCGGCCGCGACGTTTTTCAGCTTTCTCCCGACCAGTTCGGAGGTCGCTCCGCCGATGCCGGTATCGACCTCGTCGAAAACCAGGGTCGGAACGTCACCCTCCGGCAATACCTGCTTGATCGCCAGCATCAGCCGGGACAGTTCGCCACCCGAAGCGATCCTCCCCAGCGGGCGCGGCATCTCTCCCGGATTGGGGGAAAAGAGGAACTCAACCCGTTCGAATCCACTGGAACGGGGCTCTGCAAGCGTCTCCAGCGCCGGTTCGATGATTGCCCCCTTCATCGCCAGCTGGTGCGCTTCACTTTCCAGCGCGTGCTTAAGTTTTTTGGCGGCCTGAATCCGTGCAGCGGTAAGTTCCGCACCTGCCTGCTTCAGCTCCTCGTCCATCCGGTCCCGCTCGGCTTCCAGAGCCTGTCTGTTCTGCTCTCTGCTCTGCAATTGATCCAGTTCAGCGTCGATTTCTGTTTTGTAAACCAGTATCTCTTCCACCGTCGGAGCATATTTCTTTTTCAGTCTGCCGAGCTGGTCGAGCCGGTCGTCGATCTGTCCCAGCGCAGCGGGGTCGGACTCGATCCGGGAGGCGTAATCACGCAGGGTTATGGCGGCATCCTCCAGCTGCAGGTAGGCACTCTCGATCGATGCGGCCGTTTCCTGCAGCGAGGCGTCAATGGCGGATAGTTCGGCTATTGACGCGGAGATGCGCCTCAGCTGTCCCAGAATAGTCCCGTCCCCGCCGTACAGCCGGTCAAAGGCTTCACTGGTGACGCCCCCCAGTTTTTCGGCACTTGCCAGAAGCTGGCGCTGCTCCTCAAGCTGCTCCTCTTCGCCCGGTTTGAGTGCCGCTTTTGCAATCTCATCCGACTGGTAAGAGAGCAGATCGAGACGCCGCTCAGCCTCCCGTTCGGCATGTTCCAGGCCGGAGAGCTCTTCGCGGACAGACCCGAGCCGGTTGAACAGAACGGTGAATCTTTGCCGCCTGTCGCCGATGCCGGCAAATGCATCCAGCAGGCGCAGGTGATTTTCCGGCTTGAGCAGGGTCTGGGAATCGTGCTGGCCGTAGATGTTGATAAGGCGGGGGGCAATGTCGGTCAGGAGGGTCAGGGTAGCCATGCCGCCGTTGATGAAGATCCTGTTCTTCCCCCCCCGGGAGATGGAACGTTTGATCAGCAGTTCATCGGCGGCGTCGAGGCCGGCCTCCATCAGCTGCTGCCTGATATCCGGCAGGGCGGAAATGTCAAACAGCGCCTCGACGACCGCCTCCTCCTCGCCGGAACGGATCAGGTCGCTGGAGGCGCGCCCCCCCATGATAAGCCCGACCGCATCGATGATGATCGACTTGCCGGCGCCGGTTTCGCCGGTCAGCACGGACAGTCCCGGCTTGAAGGTGATCTGCAGGGTGTCGATGATCGCGACGTTTTTAATGATCAGGTCGGTTAACATGATGAATAGCCAGCGTGCCGCATCAGCGTTCCCCCCACTTCAGTTTGGTTCGCAGAATCTCGAAATAATCACGGCTGCGCGACATAACCAGCGAGGTCGTTTTAAGCGCCTTGCGCACCTCGACCGAGTCACCTTCCCGGAGCTCGAAGCCGACCTGACCGTCCAGCGTCAGGTATACTTTCTCATCAAACGAGGAGGTGACGGTAATCGAAATGATTGATTCATCGGTAACGACAATCGGGCGGTTGGTCAGTGTATGCGGGCAGATCGGGGTGATCGCGATGCAGCTCATCAGCGGATGGATAATCGGGCCGCCGGCGGAGAGGGAATAGCCGGTCGATCCGGTCGGAGTCGATACAATCAGACCGTCGGCCTTGTAGGTGGTCAGGAAATGGCGGTTGACCTTGGTCTCCAGATCCACGATCCGGGCCAGCGCTCCCTTGTTGATGACCACGTCGTTCAGGACATGGCATTTCTCGATTTCCTTCCCTTCCCGGTGGAGGGTCACCTCCAGCATCATCCGATCCGAGACGCGCGGGTTCCCTTCGAGGCACTTTTCGAGGCGCGTGTACAACTCCTCGACGGTGATTTCCGTCAGAAAACCGAGGCTTCCCAGGTTGACCCCCAGAATGGGGACCTCTTTGCCGCTGAAGAGCCGGGCCACCGAGATCAGCGTCCCGTCCCCCCCCAGCACGACAACAAGTTCGGCCTGCTCACGGATCTCTTCCTCCGACAGCGCATTGGGATAGCCGAGCTGGCGGGTCAGCTCCGCCTCGGCCATCGGGGTGCAGCCGCGCTCCTCCAGCCAGTTGATCAGGTCGCTGGCGATTCCGAGGCAGCGGGGGTCATGAACCTTGGCGAATATGGCGACATTCTGGAATTCCTGCATAGCGGGCTCACTTATTTCAGTTTTCGTATCTTGTCCAGACTTTCTTCAAGAACCAGCTTCTTGCCGCCCGCGTCCGCCAGCTTCTGGCGCTCCTTGGCGACGATCTCAACCGGGGCGCGGTCCACGAAGGCCGGGCTTTCGAGCTTTTTCGAGAACATCTCGATCTCTTTCCCGATCTTGCCGATCTCCTTCAGCAGGCGCTCCTCTTCGGCGGCCACATCCACCAGCCCCTTGAGCGGCACATAGATCTGCACATCGCCGGCCACCTGGATCGAGGCGTCTTCCGGCTTTTCGAGACAAAAGCCGATGGCAAGGTCCGAAACCCTGGCGAGGCTGATGATGGCGCTTTCGTTATGCTTCATCAGGCGCCGTGTCGCTTCGCTGTCGCAGGAGAGGATGACGGCGATCTGTTTCGATGGTGGCACCTCCATTTCGCCGCGGATGTTGCGGATAGCGCTGATGACCGCCATGACCCGTTCCATGTCGGCGGCGTCCTCCGGGAAGGAGCGGCTGTCGCATGGGGCGGGGTAGGTGGCCTGCATGATTGTCGGGGTCGTTTTTGTCCCCGGCAGCGCCTGCCAGATCTCTTCGGTGATGAACGGCATGAACGGGTGCAGCAGGCGGAGCAGGCTCTCCAGCGTATGCCAGAGAACATATTGAGTGGCCAGTTTGCGCTCAGGCGTGCCGTTGTAGATGTCCTGCTTGGAGAGCTCCAGATACCAGTCACAGAACTCGCTCCAGGTGAACTGGTAGAGCGCCATGGCGCTTTCGTTGTAGCGGTAGCCGGTCAGGGTTTCATCGACAATCCGGGCGGTCTCGTTCAGGCGGTGCAGGATCCACCTGTCACCCTGGGAGAATTCCAGCGCGTCATAGCTGACAGAGTCCGGATCGAACCCTTCCAGGTTCATCAGGGTGAAACGGGCCGCATTCCAGACCTTGTTGCAGAAGTTCCGATACCCGGCGATCCGCTCTTCGGCCAGCTTGATGTCGCGTCCCTGGGCGGCGAAGGCGGCCAGCGTGAAGCGGAAGGCGTCGGTGCCGTACTGGTCGATGACGGTCAGCGGATCGATCACGTTCCCCTTCGACTTGGACATCTTGTGTCCCTGGGCATCGCGCACCAGGGCGTGGATGTAGACGTCCGTGAACGGGACCTCGTCCATGAAGTGCAGCCCCATCATCATCATGCGGGCCACCCAGAAGAAGAGGATGTCGAAGCCGGTCACCAGGCAGGAGGTCGGGTAGAATGTTTTCAATTCAGCGGTCTGCTCCGGCCATCCCATGGTGGAGAAGGGCCAGAGGGCCGAGGAGAACCAGGTGTCCAGCACGTCGGTTTCCTGGCGGAGTTCGTCGCTGCCGCATTTCGAGCACTTTGCCGGCGCTTCCATTCCGACGTTCACTTCGCCGCAATGGTCGCAGAACCAGGCCGGGATACGGTGCCCCCACCAGATCTGGCGCGAGATGCACCAGTCGCGGATATTTTCCATCCAGTCATAGTAGGTGTTTTCCCACTGCTTGGGGAGAATGCGGGTCTTGCCGCTTTTTACGGCGTCCAGGGCCCGCCCGGCCAGCGGCGCGACCTTCACATACCACTGCAGCGACAGGTACGGCTCGACCACGGTCTTGCAGCGGTAGCATCCCCCCACCGACATCGGGTGGTCATCGATTTTGTCCAGGTAACCGGCTTCTTCCAGATCGGTCACGATCCGCTTTCTGGCTTCGAAGCGGTCCATCCCCTCGTACTGGTGCCCGGCGGCGTTGACCACGCCGGACTCGTCGAGGACATTGACCCGGTCCAGACCGTGGCGGAGGCCGACCTCAAAGTCGTTGAAGTCGTGGGCCGGGGTGATCTTGACCACGCCGGTGCCGAACTCGCGGTCCACGTAGTCATCGGCGACAACCGGAATCTCGCGGTTCAAGAGCGGCAGCAGAACCTTCTTGCCGACCAGGTCGCTGTAGCGCTCATCTTCCGGATGCACCGCGACAGCGGTATCGCCCAGCATCGTCTCCGGGCGGGTTGTCGCCACAGTCACGAAGCGCCCAGGCGTACCGACGACAGGGTAGCGGATGTGCCAGAGGTGCCCCTTGTGGTCTTCATGCTCGACCTCGATATCGGAAAGGGCGGTGTGGCAGCGCGGGCACCAGTTGATAAGCCGGTTGTCGCGGTAGATCAGGCCGTCCTCGTACAGTTTGACGAACACGGTACGGACCGCCTTCGAGAGCCCCTCGTCCATTGTGAAGCGCTCGCGCTCCCAGTCG
>JBAQPK010000526.1:0-1777 GCA_049305715.1 Desulfuromonadaceae bacterium
GGACATATCCATATCGGTCACGCTCTCAATAAGACCCTCAAGGACATTCTGCTGAAAGTCAAACGGATGGAGGGTTTCCACGCACCCTATGTTCCGGGATGGGACTGCCACGGCCTCCCCATCGAACTGCAGGTGGAAAAAAACCTGGGGTCACGAAAAAACCAGATCAGCAAGCTGGAGATGCGCCGCGAATGCCGGAGCTATGCCGCAAAGTACGTTGACATCCAGAAAGAGGAATTCAAGCGGCTGGGCATTCTCGGCGACTGGGAAAACCCCTATCTGACCATGAACTATGAATACGAAGGGCTGACCGCGGGCGAACTGGCCCGATTTGCCCACAACGGCGGGCTGTACCGTGGCCGCAAGCCGGTGCACTGGTGTTCCTCATGTGTAACGGCGCTGGCGGAGGCCGAGGTCGAGTATGCCGACCACACATCCCCCTCCATCTTCGTCCGTTTCGCTCTGCAGGACGACCTCTCAAGCGCTATCCCTGAACTGGCCGGCAAACAGGCCTACATCGTCATCTGGACGACCACCCCCTGGACGATTCCCGCCAACCTGGCCGTGGCGCTCCATCCGGAATTCGACTACGTGGCGCTGGAAACGGAAAAGGGAATCCTGATCGTCGCGGAAGGACTCAAAGATTCATTCCTCGCGACAGTCGGCCTGACCGGAGCAGTCATTGCAACATTCAAGGCGGGCGTACTGGAGCGCAAACGGTGCAAACACCCCTTTTATGACAGGGACTCGATCGTGCTGCTGGGCGAGCATGTGACGCTGGAAGCAGGCACCGGATGCGTCCACACCGCCCCCGGCCACGGCCAGGAAGACTATGAGCTGGCGCTTAAAGAGGGGCTGGAGATCTACAATCCGGTCGACAACCACGGAAAGTACCTGGCGAATGTCGAATTTTTCGGCGGCCAGCAGGTTTTTCCCGCAAACCAGAGCGTTATCGACAAACTGACCGAAGTCGGCGCGCTGCTGCAAACCGCAAAGATCAGCCACTCCTACCCGCATTGCTGGCGCTGCAAGAAACCGATCATCTTCCGCGCCACCGAGCAGTGGTTCATCAGCATGAAGGCCAATGAACTGCGCGACAAGGCCATGAAAGCCATCGACCAGGTGGAGTGGATTCCGAAATGGGGACGGGAGCGGATCTACGGCATGATCGAGAACCGTCCCGACTGGTGCGTATCCCGTCAGCGCTCCTGGGGCGTTCCGATTACCGCGTTCTCCTGTACATCCTGCGGCGAATACATCGCCGACGGTGCGCTCATGGACCATATTGCCGAGATCTTCAAAAAGGAAAGCTCCGACGTCTGGTTCGACTGGAGCGCCGAGAAGCTGCTCCCCGCCGGAACGGTCTGCCCGAAATGCGGCTCCGCAGCCCTGGAGAAGGAAAACGACATCCTGGATGTCTGGTTCGATTCGGGAGTTTCGCACGCGGCCGTTCTGGAACCGAATCCCGGCCTGCGTTCACCGGCCGACATGTACCTGGAGGGGAGCGATCAGCATCGCGGCTGGTTCCACTCATCACTGCTGGAGAGCGTCGGCACCCGGGGAGTGGCACCGTATAAAAGCGTACTGACCCATGGCTTCGTACTGGACGGCCAGGGGCGCAAGATGAGCAAATCCGTCGGTAACGTCGTGGCTCCTGAAGATGTCATCAAGAAGTTCGGCGCCGACGTCCTCCGCCTCTGGGTCGCCGCGATGGACTACCAGGATGACACCCGCATATCGCAGGAGATCCTGACGAGGGTTGCGGAAGCGTATCGAC
>JBAQPK010000527.1:0-3982 GCA_049305715.1 Desulfuromonadaceae bacterium
GCCTGAAGCCGAGCTGCTGGTAGAGCGAGATGGCAGAACGATTGGATGCCCGAACCTCCAGCGCCATAATCTCGGCCCCCTTTTCGAGCGCCAGAGAGAATGCCTGCTCCAGCAGGATCCGCGCAATCCCCCTCCCCCGTTTGCCCGGCATAACGGCAATATTCAGGATCTGCGCTTCTTCAAACAGTGACATCAGACAGACATACCCGACCACCTCGTCTTCCACGGCTACGAGCGGCCATGAAAAAGGGGACGAGATCTCGTTCCGGAAATGCTCGGGATTCCATGGGGTTGAATAGGAGGCGGTCTCGATTGCCACGACGGAAGCAAGATCATCCTCGGTCATTGGTCGGACATGAAGTTTCGGGAGTACATCCATGGGCAAATATAATAAGCAAACCGGCATCTCTTGTAAACGCTTTAAACAGACATCGCGCATTGACAGTATACGTATTATCTGCATAATGATAATATCCTGCATACAAGGAGCTCTACTACCATGTACGACATCGAAAACAGTATCGGCTTCCTGCTGTCGAAGGCCTACCAGCATGCATGGGCCATCCTGCGGGAAGAGATCGAGGCATATGACCTCACCCCGCCGCAGTTTGCCCTTCTCTGCTTTCTTTGGCAGCAGGACGGCCTGACGCAGGTCGAGCTGTCTGAAAAAGGGCAGATCGACCGTTCCACCCTCGGTGGCCTGATCGACCGCCTGGAACGGAACGGGCTGCTTGAACGGCGCAAGCATCCGCAGGATCGTCGCGCCTACAGGATTTATCTGACCGAGCAGGGAAAAAATATGGAGAGCACCCTGTCGGCATGTGCCAAACGATCGGTGAAGAAGTTCACATCAGGACTGGATGAAGATGAGGTCGCAGAACTCAGAAGAATGCTGAAAATTTTACGCGGAGAACGGAGAGTCTATGAACTTCCTTCATGCTAGCATTGCAGCCGTTATGTCCCTTGGTGTGGCGACCGCCTCCTGGGGCGCACCGCTCTCCCTGCAGGAGTGCCTGAAAAAGGCGCACGACAACAATCCTGCCCTGAAAAGCGCCGCATGGGACCGTCGTATCGCCGAAGAGGGGAAACGCATCGCTTCAGCCGCCTTATATCCGCGCCTTGACGTCAATGCCGGATACACGATGCAGCTGGAACCGCAGGCGGTAAAGATCCAAGGAAACACGGTTGAAACCCAGGAATCTGATTTTGCCTTCGCCGGTGTTGCGGCCACCTATACTCTCTACGATTTCGGTCGGCGTGATGCCCGGATCCGGCAGGCAGGCGCATACACGGAAGCTGCCGCCGAGAGTTACCTGTTCGGCAAAAGTGATGTCACGCTACAGGTAATCGAGACCTATTTCAGAATCCTTGAGGCCGACAGGCTGGTCCAGGCTGCAACCGAAGAGATCACGCAAATCACGGAACATCGCCGCGTGGCGCAGGTTCTTTTTGAGGAGGGTGTCGTCACCCGCAACGACGTCCTGCAGGCGGACGTCCGCCTCGCCTCTGCCGTGCAAAAACGGCTGGCGACGGCCAACGTCCGTGAGAACGGCTGGCTGCTCCTTAATTTTCTTACCGGGGTTGATCCGGGATTCCGGGGCGAACTGGATGAATCAACCAGCGTGAGCGGTTCCAACCAGGATACGGCCATGACAGGTGATGTTCCGGCCAACCGCCATGACATCAAGGCCCAGAAGCAGATGCTCGAAGCGCGCGAATTTGAGGTGCAGAGTAATCGGGACAACTATGTCCCGGAAATTTATACCCGTCTGGGTGCCGATTATGTTCAGAACGACAAGGTGCGAGAGCAGGCCATCTTCTCCGCAACGCTCGGCATCCGCATCAATCTCTTCGATGGTTATGCATCGCAGACTGCACGCGAGAGGGCGGTCAAAGAGCGCTCAAAACAGCAGGACACCCTCCGGCTGGCGGAGCAGCGTGTCCTGCTTGAAATCAGAACCTCCCGCAATGATGCAGGGGTAGCAAAAGAGCGGATCGCTGTCTCTGAAGCGGCAATCAGACAGAGCGAGGAAAACCTCCGGATCAACAAGGAGCGATATCAGGAACGGGTCGGAATCGCCTCGGAAGTACTGGATGCCCAGACACTCGTCACCCAGGCCAAGACCGACTACTACGGGGCGCTCTATGACTACCAGACCGCCACAGCCCGCCTGCGGCATGCGCTCGGGGAACTGTAAATAACGACTAAGGAATACCGGAGGATATATGGCAGAAGTGAGCACATCACCATCTACAGGATCACAGACTTCGTCTGAAACCCATTCGGCACACACAGCGCCGGATTCAGACGCAAGTGGGGGCAAAAGAACCAGAGCGCTGCTGATCCTGCTGACCGTGATTATTATCGGAGCGGTGTTCGGCCTCAGGTGGTTCATCTCCGGCAGGAGCAACATAGAAACCGACAACGCTTTTATAGAAGCCCGCATCGTTCCGGTTTCATCAAAGGTTTCCGGGACGGTGGCACGGGTACTGGTGGGCGACAACCAGTTTGTCAAACAGGGCGACCTGCTGCTTGAGATTGACGGACGCGATTATCAGCTCCAGATTGCAAAGGCCGCTGCCGGGGTCGGCATGGCCGAGAACGAAACGGGGGGCGAACAGATGAAGGCCGAGGGAGCCCGTGCGGCACTGCAGTCGGCCAAAGCACGCTTCGATCAGGCGGTGCTGGACCTGAACCGTGCTGAAAAGCTGTACAGCCGCGATGTCCTGTCAAAAGAACAGCTGGATCGCCTGACTACCGCGAAACGGGTGGGTGAGGCACAGCTGAAAGGGGCTGAGGAGTCTTTCAAGCGCTTTCAGGCCGAAGCCGGCCTTGCAATAACATCCGGGGGAAAAGCTAAAATACTGCAGCGTAAAGCCCAGCTTGACGAAGCCCGGCTGCAGCTCTCGTACACAAAAATATACGCCTCCCGGGACGGCCACATCACCCGGAAAGCGATCGAGGTGGGTGTCAATATCCAGGCCGGACAGCCGCTGATGGCTCTTGTGCCGCTGCAGGATGCCTGGATCACCGCCAACTACAAGGAACGGCAGATCACCTGGTTGAAACCGGGACAGAAAGTCGAATTTACCGTCGATGCCTATCCGGGCAAAACATTCAACGGAACGGTTGACAGCATCATGGCCGGTACCGGAGCCGCCTTTTCCCTGCTGCCGCCCGAAAACGCCACCGGCAACTACGTCAAAGTCGTCCAGCGGGTGCCGGTCAAGATCAGCATCGACAGGAATTCCGATCCGGAACGGGTGCTGCGCGTCGGCATGAGCGTGGTTCCGGTCGTGCGGACCGGCAGGTCCAGCGGTGACGTACTGAAGGAATTGAATCCCTTTCAATGAGCGATGATAAAAACATCAATAAATGGCTGATCACGTTTACCGTCATGCTGCCGGCGATCATGGAGATCATCGACACCTCGGTCGCCAACGTGGCCCTGCCGCACATGCAGGGGAGCCTCAATGCCGGAACGGATGAGGTGACCTGGGTTCTGACCTCCTACCTCGTTGCCAACGCCGTGGTACTTCCGATGACCGGCTGGCTGTCACGCGTTTTCGGCCGCAAGCGCTTTTTGATGACCTGCATCGTGCTGTTCACGCTGGCATCGCTCCTCTGCGGCGCCGCCCCCAACCTGGCGGCGCTGATTTTCTTCCGGGTACTGCAGGGAGCCGCCGGCGGAGCCCTGATCCCGATCAGCCAGGCGATCCTGATGGAAACCTTTCCTCCCAACCAGCGCGGCATGGCGATGGCCATCTTCGGGATCGGCGCGATGTTCGGCCCGATTGTCGGTCCGGCCCTGGGGGGGTGGATCACCGACAACATGAGCTGGCGCTGGATCTTCTATATCAACCTGCCGATCGGCATCATCGCCATGATCATGTGCGCCTTCTTCATTTTTGACCCTGATTATCTGCGCCGGAAAGCAGCGGCGTTCACGGTCGATTACTGGGGACTTTTCCTGCTGGTTGC
>JBAQPK010000528.1:0-7052 GCA_049305715.1 Desulfuromonadaceae bacterium
GATCAGGGGTGCCTTTGATGAATCCGACCTGCCCATTCGGGTCGATGTCGTGGATTGGGCGTCAACCGGCGCTTCGTTTCGGGAGATAATCAGGCAGAGTTTTGTGGTGATTCAGGAGGGGCATACATCCTGAGTGTCCGCCAGGTCTAAAATGAGCGAGATATCCGGGATGCGGTGAAGATGATGACGAAGAACGGGCCTCCGGCAGAATGTTAGAGGCCCGTTACGTATTAAGGAATGATCCAGCTTCAATACGAAAACACCGCAGGTAAACGCCCGATTACGCCACCAGATACTTCTCCACCGCCTCCGGATTCATGTCATTGACCACCGAGAAAACCTGTTTCGCATCATTGAGGCGCAGCTCTATCCGGCATTCAGCACCGGGCTCGGCCTTTGTGTAGCGGAGCAGAATTCGGGCGCTCAGCTTGAAAAGATCATCGTCCTGGCTGCCGACGATGATGGCCACGGGGGTGTTGCCATCCAGCCAGGTCAGAGCGGCTTCACCAGGTTGACGGGTAGCTTCAAGCACGTTGTTGTCCCCCTCGCTGCGCCCCATGATCGCCTTGCTCTTCGGGCCGATCCGGAAATGCCGGCCGGTCTTGAGCATCCTGAAATCGCGCAGGTTGAGTTCTTCCGAATGATCGAATGTATCCCTGATCTTGGGGACGAACGACAGCTCGGTAAGCAGGCAGCCTCCGGCCGGGCAGGGGTAGTTTTTGACATCCAGGTCGTCGGCCATCTGCATCTGCACCGAGCGCGACCGTCCTTCAATTGCCATCAGCCTGTCACGATCCACCCACCCCTCTTTTTCTGGGATGGTAGGTTCGAAATGTCGTGCCGAAAGCGGGCGGAGCAGGAGTCCCTCCAGTCCGCTTTCCCGTTCGATGACCCGCAGGGTGTCCCGGCGCTGGCTCATCGGCCGCTGGCCGAGCACCTCTCCGGTAAACACGAAGTCGGCGCCGCTCTCAAGCATATACTCTTTGGCTTTCCTGAGCAGATAGATCCGGCAGTCAACGCAGGGATTGACCCCTTTTCCGTAGCCGTGAACAGGATTTCGGACTATTTCGAGATAATCCAGCCCCTTGTGCACCACCTTGATCGGAATGTCGTATTCCTGTGCGACGCGGACAGCTTCCGATTTGCAGCCGGAATTTTTTCCGGTACAGGTACAAAAGGGGGAGGTAAAGTTGAGGGCTTCGACTTCAATGCCGCAGTCAAGCATCATCTTGACGGCCAGAGTGGAGTCGAGTCCTCCGGAGAGGAGGGCGATTGCTTTTCGTTTCATATAAAAGAACTCCATGGGGCTCCATGACGAGAACAGTCGGGATTGGCGGTGACCGTCACGGGACCTGATTTTCATTAAGGCTAGCATGGCGCACCAGCCAATGTAAAGGCGTAAGTACAAAACCGCGATCCGCTCTCCTTGACTTCCTGCGTATACAAAAGCATAATCAACTGGGGTAGCTAAATATAAGTCAAAACAGATGGTTATCATGATCTGCCGGATCGGGGCGGAAGGTGCGTGTCGGCCGGTCGCCCGTGCGGAACAAAGAACGGAGTCGGATGTATGTGGGCAGAGAAACTGTTGGCAGGCTATCTCGAGGGTGAAGCGTTCAGAATTGTTTTTGAACACAGCCGGCACGTTGCAGACTTCGCGCTGGAGATCGCCGGCCGGATGGGGGTGGGGGAGGATGACCGCAGCTTTATCGAGGAAGCGGCGCTGCTGCACGACATCGGCGTCTGCCGGGTGAACGCTCCCGAACTCGGGCTGTACGGCAAGAATCCCTACATCATGCACGGCGTTCTCGGGCGCGCGATCCTGGAAGGGGAAGGGTACCCGCTTCACGGGCTGGTATGCGAGCGCCATACCGGTGTCGGCCTGACGTGCGACGACATTGTCCGCCAGGAGCTGCCGCTTCCGCACCGGGACATGTGCCCCAGGACGCTTGCCGAGGAGATTATCTGTTTTGCCGATCTGTTCTATTCCAAGAAGCCGGGCAGGCTGGATCGACGCAGAACAGCGGCGCAGGCGAGAAAGAAGCTGGTCCCGTTCGGTCCGGAGAAGGTCGCCGTTTTTGATGCCTGGCTGGTGAAGTTTGGCCCTGAGCGGGTTGAACCAGAGCAGTAATATGATTCATGCTAAGGCGTAACGAACGCTTTTAAACAAAGTTATTTCATGGTTTTAAGCGTTGCGACGTCGCGTCGTTGCGTGAGGTCATGCTTTTCTCACCATGCTGCAACTGCTCACGTCCTGAGAGGCTAAAAGCGGTTGCTTTTTCTCACTCCTTGTTTTACATTAAGAACCCTTTTTAGCTTCTTATCACGGCTACCCACCAGGCGGTTTCCCTTGCAGAAAAATGCTACCACCATTCAGGACCTCCGTTCACGTATCGACAGTATTGATGATGCCATCCTCGACCTGCTGAATGAGCGGTCCCAGGTCGTGCTCGATGTCGGCCGTCTCAAATCGGGCAAGAATCTTGATTTCCACGTTCCGGGGCGCGAACGCCAGATCTACGAGCGGCTGCTCAGCCGGAACCCCGGTCCGTTCCCGAACGATGCCCTGAAAAGCGTCTACCGTGAAATCATCTCGGCCTGCCTGGCGCTGGAATCACCGATGAAGGTCGCGTTCCTGGGGCCCAAGGCGACGTTCAGCCATCTGGCGACGATGCAGCAGTTCGGGCTTTCGGCCGAGCTGGTCCCGATGAAGTCGATCCCGGCGGTTTTTGAAGAGGTCGAAAAGGGGAGGGCGCTGTACGGCGTCGTGCCGGTCGAGAACTCGACGGAGGGAGTCATCTCCCACACCCTTGACATGTTCGTGGAAAGCAAGCTGCAGATCACCGCTGAGATCCTGCTGGAGGTGCATCACGACCTGTTGTCCCGCACCGGCCGGATGGAGGACATCAAGAAGGTCTACTCCCATGCACAGCCGATCGCCCAGTGCCGCCAGTGGCTCGACGACAATCTGCCCGGCATTCCGATGGTCGATGTGGCCTCCACCGCGGTGGCGGCCCAGATCGTCAGCGAGGACTATACCGCGGCTGCCATAGCCAGCGAGCTGGCCGCCTCCCTCTACGACCTCAAGGTCGTCAGGAGCAGGATCGAGGACCAGGTCAACAATTTCACCCGTTTTCTGGTGGTCTCCCGCAAGGGGTGCGACCGCTCCGGGAGCGACAAGACCTCGGTACTCTTCTCGGTCAAGGATGAGCCGGGCATCCTCTGCCGCATGCTGGAGCCCTTCGCCAAGCGGGGCATCAACCTCACCAAGATCGAATCGCGCCCCTACAAGAGCAAGGCGTGGGAATACATATTCTTCCTCGACCTTTTCGGCCATGTCTCCGATCCCGAAGTTTCCGAAGCCCTGGAGGAACTCAAGGGGTGCTGCCAGTTCCTCAAGGTCCTCGGATCCTATCCGCGGTCGATGTAGGAGGGGGAGCGGATGAGCGTGAAGATAGAACGCCTGGCCATAATCGGCGTCGGGCTGATCGGCGGTTCCCTTGCTCGCGCGCTGCGGGAGGCCGGAGCCGTGAAAAGCGTCGTCGGCATCGGCAGGACCCGCCAAAACCTGGAGGAGGCGCTTTCCCTGGGGATCTGCGACGAGATTACCCTGGATCCGGCCGAAGGGGTGCGGGGCGCTGATATGGTGTTCATTTCCGTGCCGGTCTGCGCCATCCCCGGCGTCGTGGCGGAGATCGCCCCGTTCCTGGCGCCCGGCTGCATCGTCACCGACGGCGGCAGCGTCAAGACCGGGATCGTCAGCGAGTGCGAGGCGCTCATTCCGTCCGGCCGCTTCTTCGTCGGCGGCCACCCCATTGCCGGCACCGAACACACCGGCGCTGCCGCCTCATTCGCCACCCTCTACCGCGGCAGACGCTGTATCCTGACACCGACGGATCGTACCGACGCCGCGGCGCTGGAGCTGGTCGCCCGCCTCTGGAGGCTTGCCGGGGCCGACGTCTGTTTCATGGAGCCCGGGCATCATGACCGGATCTTCGCCGAGATTTCGCACCTGCCCCATATGGCCGCCTATGCCCTGGTGCACGCCGTGGGGACCGCGGACGTGGAGGGGGAAAACGTCCTCTCCTACACGGCCGGCGGCTTCCGGGACTTCACCCGCATCGCCTCCTCCGACCCGGCCATGTGGCGCGACATTGCCCTGATGAACCGGGATGCACTCCTGCAGAGCATCGACGGATTTTCGGCCAGTATGGCCGAGCTCAGGAGGCGCATCGAGGCGGGGGACGGCGCCGGGCTGAGCAGTTTCTTCACCACCGCAAAACAGTTTCGCGACGGCATCATCTGATTACGACCATCATCGGGAGAACCCAGTGAATTCAATAACCATTCAACCGGCAGCATCAGTCAGGGGCGAGATCACCGTTCCGGGCGACAAATCGATTTCCCACCGCTCGATCATGCTCGGGGCGATAGCCAACGGCGTCACGACGGTCCGCGGTTTTCTCCGCGGCGAGGACAACCTCTCCACCATGCACGCCTTTCGCGCCATGGGGGTTGAAATCAACGATGATGGCGAAACGATCCGGATCACCGGCCGCGGCCTGCACGGGCTGAAAGAGCCGGGCGATGTTCTTGACTGCGGCAACTCCGGCACGACAATCAGGCTGATAACTGGACTCCTCTCCGGCCAGTCATTCTTTTCGGTCGTGACCGGCGACCAGTACCTGAGAAAGCGCCCGATGAAGCGGGTTGTAGAACCGCTTTCCCGCATGGGAGCCCACATTTCCGGACGCAGCGGCGGGACCCTGGCGCCGCTGGCCATCAACGGCGGCTCCCTGAAGGGGATCGACTATCAGTCCCCCGTGTCAAGCGCCCAGATCAAGTCGTCGATCATGCTGGCCGGACTCTATGCCGACGGCGAGACGACCGTCAGCGAGCCGAGCCTGTCCCGTGATCATTCGGAGCGGATGTTCGATCTGTTCGGCGCGTCGCTGGTCAGGAACGACTGCGGGGTGACGGTCCGTGGCGGGGTCGAGCTGACCGCCCGGGACGTGACCGTGCCGGGAGATATCTCATCGGCCGCCTTTTTTATCGTGGCCGCCCTGATTACACCGCACTCCGAGCTGCTGATAAAAAATGTCGGCGTCAACCCCTCCCGTACCGGCGTGATCGACATTCTGCAAGCCATGGGGGGGGATATCCGGCTGCTGGACCAGCGGGACGTATCCGGTGAGCCGGTCGCGGATATTCTGGTCCGCTCCTCCCGCCTTAAAGGGATCGCGATTGCCGGCAGCGTTGTCCCCCGCGCTATCGATGAATTTCCTGCGGTCTGCATCGCCGCAGCCCGCGCGGAAGGGGTTACCACGGTCAGGGACGCCAGGGAGCTGCGGGTCAAGGAGACCGACCGGATAACCGCCATGGCCGTCAATCTCGGGAAGCTGGGGATTACGGTGGTCGAAACCGAAGACGGCATGGACATCACCGGTTCGGACCGGCTTCTCGGCGGGATCGTTGACAGTTCCGGAGACCACCGCATCGCCATGTCCATGTCGGTTGCCGCCCTGGTCGCTTCCGGCGCGATCACCGTGACGGACATCGCCTGTGTTGCCACATCATTTCCCACCTTTTTCCCGCTCCTGGAAAAAGTTGCCTCCAAATAGTCCATGAATACTCGACCTGACGGCATTATCATCGCAATCGACGGCCCCTCCGGAGCAGGCAAAAGTACCCTGGCCCGTCTGCTGGCGGACCGTCTCGGCTATCTCCAGATCGATACCGGGGCCATGTACCGGGCGGCCTCCCTCATGCTCCACCGTGCAGGCGTTGATCTCGGAGACCTTGCCGCGGTCGAACGTTTCTGCAGGGACCTTGACATACGCTTTGAACTTGATTCCGGCCGACAGACTGTACGTGCCAACGGCATCGATGTTACGGACCAGATCCGTACTCCGGAAATGTCGCTCCTGACCTCCCGTACCTCAGCCCTCAAACCTGTGCGGGATGCTCTGTTGAAGTCGCAGCAGCAGATGGGGAGGAGAGGCGGCGTTGTTCTTGAAGGGCGCGATATCGGCACGGTGGTGTTCCCCGATGCAGAAATGAAATTTTATCTGAGTGCTACCGTGGAGGAGCGCGCCAGAAGGCGCTGTGAAGAGTTGGCTCTTAAAGGTGAACCGGTTACGCTTGCCGGAACGATTGCCGATGTTGCCAGCCGCGACCGGCAGGATTCGGAGCGGGATATCGCGCCGCTCAGACAGGCTGAAGATGCGGTGCTGATCGATTCCTCCCGGCTTTCCATTGATGAGGTACTGGCCGGAATGGTTGAGATGTGTCGTAAAAAAATTGAGGAGACGGAACCTTCGCCATGAAAGTTATCCTTGCAAAACAGGCCGGATTCTGCTTCGGAGTAAAACGTGCTACGCAGCTGGCTTTTGAGGCGGCCGGCAAGGATCAGAAAACGTACACACTCGGACCGATTATTCATTCACCCCAGGTTGTCGGCAAACTTGAAGAGCTGGGAATCCACGCGCTTGATTCTCTGGAAGGGCTTGACAGCGGAACGATCATTATCCGTTCCCACGGCGTTGAGATGGAAGCGATCAGCGAGGCGCAGCAGAAGAATCTCGACATTGTCGATGCGACCTGCCCGTTTGTCAAAAAGGCCCAGGATTATGTGAAGAGCCTGTCGGAGGCGGAATATGGCGTCGTCGTTGTCGGCGATGCGGAGCATCCTGAAGTTCAGGGGATCGTTTCCTACGGCGGCGAGAAGGTCTATGTCGTTGCGTCCGGCGAAGAAGCCAGGAAGCTTCCCAGGATGAAGAAGATCGGGGTGGTAGCCCAGACGACCCAGTCGTTTGAAAATCTTAAAAACGTCGTGTGTGAATGTCTACAGCGGAGCGGCGAAATCCGCGTTTATAATACAATCTGTGACGCGACGGCTGTCCGTCAGGAAGAGGCAAAAAAGCTGGCCGGCCAGGTAGACTGCATGCTGGTTGTGGGCGGATTTAACAGTGCCAATACCCACCGGTTGCTTGAGGTATGTGCCGAGATTCAACCGCGGACCTATCACATTGAAACTGCAGCGGAGATTGACC
>JBAQPK010000529.1:0-1550 GCA_049305715.1 Desulfuromonadaceae bacterium
GGCATGTGTTGTCAGCACTTGCGGTCAGGGTTGTTACGACGCCTGCCAGGTTCAGGGTGCCGGCCGATATGTCAATCTTGTCGTTCGATCCGGATGTTGCCGGGGTTACAACCAGGCCGGTCAGAACACCGTCCGGTTTGATAACAGGCGAAAAACCAGCCTCGTCAGACCAGCTTTCAGCGTTGGAGTCGTATGACTTATGGTCTCCCGAATCAGTCAGTTCGGTCATGGGCAGGTAGGTTTGTCCGTCTTCATAATACAAAACTGAGTTTTCGGCGGTTGTCATGTTTTCTCCTTAAAAAAGGTTGCAGGTTAAAGGGTGCAGGGTGCAGGGTGCAGGGCATTCCCTGCCCCCTGATACCTGCCACCTGCCCCCTTTCTTATGTGTATGGGTCATTTATTTTCGAAAAATATTTAATCGTAAAACTGACTGTTACCGACACGGTGTCTTTATGCGAGTAGTCGTTCGTGCCGCCGGATGCGTAGTGTATTTCTTCAATAAAGGTTGTGATCCTTGCTCCCAGGAAAGCTTCGCGCATGTCCCCGAGCATCTGCTCCGCAAGAACCGAAGGATTCGTGATCCCGGTTAATGCAACAGCTTCCGCCCGTAGCGGCATCGTGCATAGGTATTCTCCGCCGCCGATCCGCTCCACTGTTTCGGTAAGCGGATAAATGACGCATGCCGGCAGCCTGGACGGATCTATTTTGGATATGGCGCGGAAGATATTCAGTCCAATATCCGTGTTATACCCGTTCGCTGTGGTGATAGTAGCTGCACGTGCAAGGCAGGCTTGAATAATCAGTTCGCGTATTGTGTCAGACATGGGCGAAAACCTCTTCTACGGCTTTTTTGTAATCCGTCACAACGGCTTCGGCGCCGGTTTCCGTTATGGGGTCGATTAGCTGCGGCTTGTCCTGGATGTCTTGCAGTCGCACGGTTTGCAGGCGTTCAATGGGGTATCGGAGAGGCTGGGCCTTGGCTACGTATTTCATCCAGGCAAAAATGCGATTATTGGCGTCGGCTCCATCGGTTTTTTTCCGGCCATACATATGGCCTTTTGAAACAAAGGCGTGCCTGAATTCATAGGTTGAGCCATCCCTGTAAATCTGTGCATGGACCGGTGTAGGCTTTTTCCAGTTCCAGCCAGATGCATCTTCTGAAAAAGCGCTCAGTTCAATGGGCTTGCCTTTTGAAATTATCGCAGCCTTGTAATCTTTGAGATTGTCTGTTTGAATAAGATCAATCGTGATTTCAGAACTCACACGGTCATCATCGATGTTCAGCACCTTGACAGTCTCGTAAACGACTTGCTCTTTTGTCTGTTCTGCACATGCCGTGATCGTGGTGGCCGCAGTCGTTGGGAGAAGTGATTTCAATATCTGCATTGTCGCCAGTGCATCAGCAAAAGATATGGGCTCGATCGTCACGGAAATGCTACTGCTCATTGACAACCACCTTTACGACATACCCGTCATTTTCCGTCACAGCGTTAACGCGGTAGTCGGTACCATCTATCGTGAAAGTCTCACCGACGATTGCCTCTCTGGGC
>JBAQPK010000530.1:0-8165 GCA_049305715.1 Desulfuromonadaceae bacterium
ACTGCTTCTGATGTGCCCGGTTACAACACCTATAAAGGGATTGCATGAAATGAGAGAGAGTCATGATATTTGAAACAATTGCTGTCGGGCCGCTGTCGGTCAACTGTTATATTATCGCATGCGAGCAAAACCGTGAAGGGATAGTTGTTGATCCGGGGGGCGATGTTGAACAGATTGCAAGCCTCGTACGGCACCATGGGCTGACAATTCACACGATAATCAATACGCATGGTCATTTTGATCATATGGGGGGAAATCGTCAGGCGGTAGAGGCCTTTGGCGCACGCCTTCTGATCCACCAGGCCGATGCACCCATGCTGGGCAGGTGCGTCGAGACTGCCCGTAAATTTGGTCTGCGGGGGGAAAATTCGCCGGCAGCTGATGACTACCTGGTTGACGGCATGGATATTTACTTCGGCACGTGCCGCCTGAAAGTGCTTCATACGCCCGGACACTCTCCGGGAGGCTGCTGCCTCTATATTGAAAAAGAGCGAATAATAATTACCGGCGATACTCTTTTTGCCGATTCGATCGGACGTACCGACCTGCCGGGCGGGTCACACGAGCAGCTTCTGGAATCAATCCGCACCAAGCTCTTTACCCTGCCGGACGATGTAACCGCATATCCCGGACATGGCCCGGAAACGACAATCGGGCACGAAAAACGCTGTAATCCCTATTTCTGAGGCGGGCTTTTCGTATGCTTGAGAATAAAAAGATAATTCTGGGGGTATGCGGAGGGATCGCCGCCTACAAGGCGATAGAGCTCCTGCGGCTCCTGACCAAGGCGGGCGCCGATGTTCACGTCATCATGACAGGTGCAGCCCAGGAGTTCGTGGCGCCGCTTACCTTTCAAACCCTGTCGTCAAACCCGGTTCATACGGAGCTGTTTAACCTGGTTGCCGAACGGGAAATCGGTCATATATCCCTTGCCGACCGGGCAGATCTGTTTGTTATCGCTCCGGCAACGGCCAATGTTATCGGCAAAATTGCCGCCGGAATCGCCGATGATATGCTCACCACGACCGTTATGGCCACGAAAGCCCCGGTGCTGTTCGCTCCGGCCATGAACGTCAACATGTTCACCAATCCGATATATCAGGAAAACGAGGAGAAGCTGCGCCGCTTCGGGTACCTCTTCGAGGCTCCGGTCTGCGGCAGCCTGGCCTGCGGCTGGGAAGGGGAAGGGAAGCTGGCCTCGCCTGAAGCGATTTTCGAGAGCGCCGTGACTGCCCTGACGGAAAAAGATCTGTCAGGCCGAACGATACTGATCACCGCCGGGCCGACCCGCGAAGAGATTGATCCGGTCCGGTATATAAGTAATCACTCATCTGGCAAGATGGGCTATGCCCTGGCACGCGCGGCAAGGCGGCGGGGCGCTCAGGTGCTGTTGATCAGCGGCCCGAGCGCTCTTGCGCAACCGGATGGAGTACGGGTCGTCAATGTTGTAAGCGCCAGTGAGATGCAGCGTGAGGTCATGGCGCGTGCGGCCGGGTGTGATGTGGTGATCAAGGCCGCGGCGGTGGCCGATTACCGTCCCCTGGCGAGAAGCGGCACAAAGATCAAAAAAACGGACGATTCGGCAACCATCGAACTGGTTAAAAACCCTGATATTCTGGCCGGACTGGGGGGGATGGTTGATGAATTAAAACCGCGCCCGTTTCTGGTCGGGTTTGCCGCCGAGACCGATGCCCTGGCTGAAAATGCGGCAAAGAAGCTGCGTGAAAAAAATCTGGATATGATCGTGGCCAATGACGTCAGTCAGGCCGATGCCGGTTTCAATGTGGACACCAACCGGGCGCTTCTGTTTTTCAGGGACGGCGGCAGCATCGAGTGCGGGCTGATGTCCAAGGACCAGCTGGCCGGGGCAATCCTTGACCACGTCGTTGCACGGCTGGCCGGACGCTGAAGGGTCGCTGCCGTTCCATCGGTTTTGTCTTGACTTGACCGTCTGAAAGTTCTAGTTTTTTCCAGTTTCTAACCCAAGCGGAGGTATCATCCGTGGCTATTATCCTCGGCGCCGGCATTATTGTTAAACTTGTCCTGTTACTGCTGCTTTTATTCTCGGTCGTTTCCTGGGGCATCATCCTGTTCAAGTTTTTTCAGGTCCAGCGTGCAAAAAACGAATCAGAACGGTTCATGGACTTTTTCTGGAAGTCAAAGCGCTTTGATGCAATTGCATCCCAGGTTGACCGTTTTGCCAACTCTCCCCTGACCGTATTATTCAATGAGGGGTACAGCGAACTGAAAAAAGTTGTCGAGACCGAAAGCAAGAGCGACTCCAGTGCTCTCAGCACGGATCTTGGCGGGGTCGAGAATGTCTCCCGTGCCCTGCGGAGGGCAACGAATTCCGAAATTACCCGGCTCGAAAAGTATTTGACCTTCCTCGCCACAACCGGCTCCACATCTCCATTCATCGGCCTGTTCGGCACCGTGTGGGGCATCATGACCGCCTTCGAAGGTATCGGCAAGACCGGTTCAGCTTCGCTTGCAGTTGTCGCTCCGGGCATTGCCGAGGCGCTGATTGCAACCGCCATCGGCCTGGTGGCCGCCATACCGGCGGTCATGGCCTACAATCACTTCCAGCACAAAATCCGCGTACTGATAAATGAGATGGACAGTTTCACCACCGAATTTCTCAATATCGTACAGCGAAACATAGCGGGGAAATAAACATGGCCATGGGTGGACATAACAGCAATCGTGCCGTGATGGCGGAGATAAACGTCACACCTCTGGTCGATGTCATGCTGGTACTACTGGTTATTTTCATGGTGACCGCACCGATGATGCAGCAGGGGGTGCAGGTCAACCTTCCGAAGGCAGACACCAAGGCGATGACGCCGGCCGAAGAGTCAGTCGTTGTCTCCGTTGACAAGGGCGGCAAGGTTTTTATCGACAAAAACGAGGTTCCCGCGGGTGATTTGCGTAAGCGGCTTTCAGACATGTTTGTCACCAGGGCAAAAAAAGAGGTGTTTTTGAAAGCCGATGCAGGAGTGCCCTATGGCGAGGTGGTGCGCACCATGGCCGATATCAAGGGAGCCGGTATTGAGCGCCTCGGCATGGTAACGGAACCGGCTGCAAAATAATGAGTTCCCGCACCTTGAGAATTGACGCCGGTATGGGTGTCAGTTTCATCGCTTCGGCCGTCATTCACCTGGCGGTTTTTTTATTGCTGGTATGGTGGGGCCAGCTTTTTTCGCCACGGATGGCGATTCAGGAAACGTATTATGTGGATGTGGTTGATCTGCCGACGTCCCGTCCCCAATCCGGCAGTTCCGCACAAAAACCGGGTGAAGCCGAATCTGCGCCTTCTCCTGCACAGGCGTCTCCACTGACATTGCCATCTCCAGCCAAGGACGCTCAAAAGGGCGGTACGAAGTACGTCCAGCCGGTAGCCCCGCAAGAAACGGCGGAGACTGAATCGGCTTTTGCTGAACGGATGGCAAGGCTGGAGAGGAGCAGTGAAGCCCGGCGTGAAGAAGCCGTTCTTGAAAAGTTGCGGAGCAAGGTAAAAACCGGGGGCAGCTCTAAAACCGGTGCGTCCGGAGCCGACGGAACCGAGGCCGGAAGCCGCTACGGGGACTTCATTAAATCACGGCTTGAAGATGCGCTGAAAGTGACGAGCTACTCAACCACAAAAAATCCGGAAGTAGCCGTGCGGTTGACTATTTCGGCGGAAGGCAGGCTTGTTCGGATGAAAATTGAGCGCAGCAGTGGTGATGCGGCCTTTGAGCTGGCGGTCCGGCGGGCAATCGACCTGGCAAGCGAAAAGTTTACCGCACCACCTAACCGCGCTGTTTTTGAAAACGGCTTTCTTTTCAAGCCGAAGGGTATCTCTAGCAGTACGTCACGATAATCCATATGGAAAAATTATGAAAATACTCTTGTTTGTTCTGCTCATCTTTGCTCATCCTGCGGTCATCTGTGCTCAACCTGCTTATATTGAAGTCAACGCTCCGGGAAATCGCCAGATGAAGCTCGCCGTTGACTCTCCTCACTCGCTGGAGGGGGGCGCCAGTCCGGAAGCCGCCAAACTGGTCCCGGACGTCATTTCATATGACATGAACATGTCAGGGGTTGTCACGGCAGAAGGCCGTTCACAGCAGCCGGCCTCCGGGAATATATCGCTGGTCGATGCCGATTATGCGCCATTGTTGAGTGCCGGCTTCGATCTGCTTGTCCGGAGTGAATACAGTCTGAAAGGTGACAAGCTGACGATCGAGTTTCGCCTTTTTGATGTCCCCAACCGCAAGCTGATTACCGCAAAGCGGTATCTCGGCGCGGCAAAGGACCTGCGCCGTTTCAGTCACACATTTGCCGATGAAATTCTGCGCGCGATTACGGGAGAAAAGGGTGCTTTTACAACCAGAATCGCCTATGTATCGACTCAGTCCGGTAATAAGGAAATCTATGTCATGGACTGGGATGGTTACAACCCGCTCCCCTTGACGAGAAACGGCTCCATCAACCTGAACCCGGATTTTTCACCCGATGGCCGGGAAATTATCTTCACATCGTACAAACGGGGCAACCCTGATCTGTATCGCCGCTCTCTGTCAAATCCTGCGGAGGTGGCACTTTCAAGGCGCAAGGGACTTAATTTCACCGGCAGCTGGTCACCGGACGGCAGTAAAATTGCCCTTGCGCTCAGCAAGGATGGTGATGCCGAGATATATACCGTTGGCAAGGATGGCGGTCATCCGACCCGCTTGACGGTCAATCCGGCGCTCGATCTCTATCCCGCCTGGTCGCCGGACGGCACGCAGATCGCTTTTATATCCGATCGTCTGGGAAAGCCGCAGATATTTGTCATGAATGCCGATGGCGGCAATGTCAGGCGGCTGACAACATCCGGCAGCTACAACGTCAATCCGCGCTGGTCTCCAAAGGGGGACAGGATAGCATATTCGAGGATGACCAATGGGAGCTTCAACATATTCACCATTGCCCCGGACGGTTCTTCGGACATGCAGCTTACCAGTGATGGCAGTAACGAAAACCCTTCCTGGTCTGCCGATGGTCGCCTCATCTGTTTCAGCTCGAAGCGGAAGAGCGGCGCCGGAGTGTATGTCATGCGTGCCGACGGCACCGGGCAGACAAAAATATCTCAAGGGAGGGGGGGGCACTCCCAGCCGGCCTGGTCGGCGCGATGATGGCACGGATATGAATGAATACTAAAGAAATCAGGCATTATCTGGTTGCAATAGTAACGCTGTTATGTATAATTTGCCCGTATTCGACTTTTCAAGGCAGTGTGCCTCAATTCTAGAAGAACAGGAGCTTGGTATGAAAAAAAGAATGGTAGCATTGTTTGTGGTCATCGGTATGGCTGCGTTGCTTGCCGGTGGTTGCGCAAACAAGGAAGCTGTTAAAAAAGAGGAAGCCGTTGTTCCTGCTGTCGCAGTCGAAAAAACCGAGCCGGCCAAACCGGTCGAACAGGCGAAGCCGGTTGAAGAGTCCAAGCCGGCCATGCAGCCCGAACAGGTCGTGCCCGCACAGGAAGCCGTAAAGACGGCTCCCCAGTCCCAAAAACCGGCTGCAAGCGGTTTCGAAGCGGTTTATTTCGATTTCGACAAATCGGACCTTCGTCAGGACGCACGGGACGTACTCTCCAAAAATGCCGCAATCATTCTCAAATCACTGGCAGATGCGAAAATACAGATAGAAGGTCACTGCGATGAGCGCGGGTCAGCCGAATACAATCTGGCACTGGGCGAACGCCGCGCCATATCCTCCCTGAAATATCTGACAACCCTCGGCGTCAAAGCTGAAAACCTCTCCATTATCAGCTATGGCAAAGAAAAGCCGGCCGTTGTCGGGAGTGATGAGGCTGCCTGGGCAAAAAACAGACGCGCCGAGTTTGTCGTCGTCAAGTAATATCAGATTCCCGCCGTTTCACCAAACCACACCGGTTGTGCCCGTACATGGCTTCCGGTGTGGTTTTTTTGTATAATAGCGATCAGGTACAGAACTTCCGCCGGGCCATCCCGACTCTCCCCTACGCAGAACTTGACAAACCCTCCGTATTTTGCAATAGTTTGCCGCCGTTTTTAAGGCTATGCTACTTCCATCCAGCACGCGGAGATGATACATTATGGCAACAAAAACCAAGGCAACAAAAGAATCTGCGTCGAAGGCAGCATCCTCCTCACCGGCAGCGGCGAAAAAGAGTGATGCACAATCATTGAAAACTCCCGTTACCCTTGAGGTATCAGCGCCGGTCGAGGCTCCCAAGCCGGTAAAGAGCGCTTCAAAGGCAAAACCGCACCCGCAGGCCGAAGTTCCAGAGCTTAAGCAGAAGAGTGCCGAATCAGTAGAGAAACCGGCCAAGAATATGGTCACGGCAGTACAGGCGGCAGTTGGACAGTCAGCTCCTCCGGCATCCGCCGTTGCGACTCAGGATCAAAGGTGGCAGGAAATCAAGTTGATTCTTGAAAAGCTGAAGGAAGATACCCTCCGCGAGATCAGGAAATCGGTCAAGAATGGTACCGAAGCGGTCGCTGCTATCGAGCCTGGTGGTGATATCTATGATCAGGCGTCTTCCGAGCGTGACCGGGAGCTCGGTTTGTTGCTTGGTGATAGGGAGCGCGAAAAGATTCACAGCATCGATGAAGCGCTGCTGCGCATTGATGAGGGTGAATATGGGATCTGTGAGGAGTGTGATGAAGATATCCCCCTCGGGAGACTGAAAGCGATGCCGTTTACCCGCCATTGCGTGAAATGCAAGTCCGATCTTGAAAAGCTGCAGGCTCAGACCAAGAGGGTGGAGGAGGAGCGGGCCTACCGTGAAATTCCGCTTGGTGCCGAAGAGGAAGAGTAGCAAGAGGCTTTTTTTCCTGATATCCGCATCAATATCCGCAACAGTACCGCCCTTCTGATTTCCATGGCTGCGTGGGGGCAGAGTTCACGACAGCACCAGCAACGAATACAGCGCGCATTGTCAACCGACAGCGCGCTGTTTTGTATTGTGATCGCCCCTGGAGGACAGGTGTCGCGGCAGATACCGCATAACACGCATGTTTTCCGGTCGGCTGCCGGATACGAGGTGAGATGGCTTTTCAGCGCCTTTGCCAGAAAGCGCGGCAGCCCGAATTGAACGTCAAGACCGGCGGGCAGCCTGAAACGGATTTCAGAAATGGTTTCAATCGGCACGCCGCAGAGCAAGATATCTTCAATGGCCGATCCGGGGAGCCCCAGTTTGACCGCCTCGCGCTCAATATACAGCAGCTCGGCAGGTATCCCGGCCAGTTTTCCCGCGATCACATCTACAGCTACCGGATTTACTCCGGCGATCAACAGCCCGAGTTTGACCGGATCACCGCTGGTCGGCCCGTTTCCCTCCATTGCGGTGACCGCATCGGCAATATTCAGCACCGGTTTCTTGAGCTGGTATATTTCAAGCAGCAGCCGTGCAAACAGCTCCCGCGAGCGGCCGGCTTTCAGATGCCACCCCGCTTTTTCCGTCCCGACGACCGCACCGAACAGGTTCTTGACGGCGCAGGTCATCGTCATCATTTCATGTGTTTTCAGCTTGGGAAGGTTGATGACTTTATCCGCCTCGTCATAGGCGCGGGCCAGGCGAATAGAACGAAATGTGCCGATACCCCGCAGTTCGACAGCTTCATTGAATTCAACCAGAGTTGCTCCGCTGTTACGCGCCGCTTCACTGATACCACTTTTATCAGCGACCTTCAGAAAACCGCCGATCCCGGGGCTGTCGCCGATCAGAGGGACGCCACCTGCTTCCTTTACAAGTTCGGCAACGACCCGCACCAGGTTGGGGTGTGTGGTGACCGCCAGGGCCGGCTCTTTTGCCGCCAGCATGTTCGGTTTAAGTAAAACCCGATCGCCGCTGCTGATAAATGCAGATAATCCGCCCATCGGTTCCAGCAGTTTGATCACGGCGTGCCGTAAAGCGGGAAGTTCATAACCGGTGCAAATGGCAATTGAAACAGTTTCCACAAAAAATCCTCTTTAAAGAAAAACGGCAGTTATTTTATACAAAAAAAGGGGATGGCCGAAGCCATCCCCACTATATACACAATTATACTGAAATCAAAGCATCAGTGGTCGATAGCTTTCGCCATGCCGAGGCCGGTGTTCTGACGGACATACACCTCGTCGAACATCTCTTCGGATCGCCTGTTGGGGAACATCAGTGC
>JBAQPK010000531.1:0-4046 GCA_049305715.1 Desulfuromonadaceae bacterium
ACCCCGCATCTGGTGCCGATGGACAGGGGTATACTCTCTACGATCTACGCAACACCGGCAAAAGCTGTCACCAACGATACGGTCTCCCGGCTGTACCGGGAGTTTTACGATGGCGAACCGTTCGTGCGGGTACTTACAAATGGTGATTTGCCGTGCACTGCGTTCGTGCGCGGCTCCAACTTCTGTGACATCGCTCCACTCGTAGATACCCGCACCGGGCGGATCATAATCATATCGGCTATCGACAACCTGGGAAAGGGCGCTTCCGGCCAGGCGGTGCAGAATATGAATCTGCTCTGCGGATTTCCTGAAACTATGGGGCTGGAAGGTCTGGCCCTGTTCCCGTGACAAACGCAGCTTTTCCGCAATCTCGGCGTTGCCCTTCGGAATGTCTTGTGCGACGTACCAAAGGGTACGTCTCCGCGCCATTCCTCGGTCGCCTTGACCTTGCGAAAAATCTTCGTTTGTAGAGAGGAATTGATGTTTATCCCTACGACACAAGAAGAGTTGCGGCATCGGGGCTGGGAAGAGCTGGACGTTATCTTTGTCAGCGGCGATGCCTATATCGATCATCCTGCCTTCGGCGTGCCGCTGCTGGCCCGCTGGCTTGAAGCACACGGTTTCCGGGTCGGCATCATCGCACAGCCGGACTGGCGTTCGAAAGATGCTTTCATGGCGCTCGGCAGGCCGCGCCTGTTCTTTGCCGTCTCGGCCGGGGCGATGGACTCGATGGTGGCCCACTACACTCCTGCCCGCAAGTTGCGCCATGATGACGCCTACACACCCGGCAACCGCCACGGTGCCCGCCCGAACCGCGCCACGATGGTCTACACGTCCCGTCTGAAGGAAGCGTTCAAGGATGTGCCGGTCGTGATCGGTGGTATCGAAGCATCGCTGCGTCGCTTTGCCCACTACGATTTTTGGGAAAACAAGGTGCGCCGTTCGATCCTCTTTGATGCCAAGGCGGATCTGCTGATCTACGGCATGGGCGAGCGGGCGATTCTGGAAGTTGCCGAGAGGATGCGGGATGGGGAGCGGCTGCGGGATATCCATGATGTGCGGGGTACGGCATATGGCTGCGGCGGGCTTTATAACGAGAACCACGTCATGATTCCATCCTATGAGGAAGTGTCAGCCTCCAGGGAGAAATTTGCTGAAGCCTTCCGACTGGCCTACCTCCAGCAGAATCCCTGGTCTGCCGGGGTTGTATGCCAGCAGCATGGCGATCGAACGCTTGTCTGCAGCCCTCCGGCGCTCCCGCTGACGGAAGCCGGGATGGACGCCGTTTACGCCCTTCCGTTTGAAAAGAGCCCGCACCCCTCGTACCCCGAAACGATCCCGGCCTGGGAGCAGATCAAAACTTCCATCACCAGCCATCGGGGCTGTTTCGGCGGGTGCGCCTTCTGCGCCATCACGATGCATCAAGGCAAAACGATCCAGTCCCGCAGCAAACGCTCCATCCTGACGGAGATATCGGCTCTGACTCGCAAACCATGGTTTCGCGGTACGGTCAGCGATATCGGCGGGCCGACCGCCAACATGTTCGGCCTCGGCTGCAGCAATTCTGATGCCATGGAAAAATGCCGGCGTGAAAGCTGCATTTTCCCTGACATCTGCAAAAACCTGCGCACCGGCGACGCCCCGGCGACGTCACTGCTGCAGGCAGCACGGTCTCTGGAGGGGGTACAGCATACGGCGGTTTCATCCGGGGTGAGGTACGATCTGCTTGAGAGGCAGCCAGCCTATTTCAGCGAGTTGACAGGCCACCACGTCAGCGGCCTGCTCAAAATAGCTCCGGAGCATCTGGTTGACGGTGTAACGGAGATCATGCGCAAACCGGGGAAGAGAGCGTTTGAAACGTTCCTGGCCCGTTTCCGGTCGGAAAGCCTCCGCCTTGGCAAGCGTCAGTATATCGTGCCGTACCTGATCTCGGGGCACCCTGGATGTACGTTGGCTGACATGCTTGAACTGGCGTTGATTCTCAAAAAAATGGGGATACAGGTTGAGCAGGTACAGGATTTCACACCTACGCCGGGCACGATTGCCACCTGCATGTTCCACAGCGGATTTGATCCGATGACCGGGAAGCGGGTCTACACCGCTACAAGTGACCGCGAGAAGGGGCTTCAGAAGTCTTTGCTGCTCTGGCACCTGCCGGCAGAACGGGCCAAGGTGATGGAGGCGCTGAAGGAACTGGGGCGCGAGGGGGAGGCGGGTATGCTCTGGGGTGCCGGATACGGAAACGATCGGGGTGCTACACCATCGCGAAAAAATCCGCCCGTAAAAAAAGCCCGCTGAGGTCAGCGGGCTTTAGGGATGGCAGGATATCAAACGTCAATCACTTCTTGACAACGTTGGCAGCCTGCAGGCCTTTTGGGCCCTGGGTGATTTCAAAGGTTACCGCATCGCCTTCTGCAAGCGATTTGAAACCGTCACCGGCAATCGCGGAGAAATGAACAAAAACGTCCTCCCCGCCTTCCTGCTCGATGAATCCAAAACCTTTTGTGTCGTTAAACCATTTTACTTTACCCTGAGCCATTTCCTGCCTCCTTTTTTGTCCGGTCTTGAGCCGGAACGATTGGTTACCGCTTAAGTTTCTGGAGTCTGATGCAGGAAAAGCGCAAAGCCTGGTCAAACGTGCTACTTGCAACGTTCTGCAAAAACGTCCGAAACTGTGTGCCCGAGTCGTTTATCACAGCCATAAAGCGGGTGTCAAGATAATTCACGCCGGTTATGGCGCCTTTATCTCCTCGCTTTTACTTTGCAGTTTTTTCACGAGCGCGCCGTAACCGTTAGCGGTGATAATTTTGTTGAACTGGCTGCGGTAGTTTGAAACGAGGCTTACCCCCTCGATGATGACATCATACACCATCCATTTGCCGTTCTGCTTGAACAGGCGGTAATCGAGCGTAAACTCGTCGCGGGCCGCGGTGACAACTTTCGACTTCACCTCGGCATACTCTTCTTCAACGACCTCTTTTATGTAGACAATCTTCTCGTTGTTGTATGACTCGATTTTTCCGGCATACGAATTTTCGAGCAAGGTAGCGAATAGCTCCGCAAACTGCTTCTTCTCGGCTGCTGTGCGCACGTTCCAGTGTTTGCCAAGGGAGCGCTTGGCCATTTCAGAATAGTCAAATATTGTACTGATGGATTTTTTCAGGGCCTGGCGGCGTTTAGTCTCATTTTTTTTCATCTCCTTGTCAGCCACAATACGCACAACTTCATCGACGGTCTTTTTCACCTCTTCGATCGGATTGGCAAAAGCGTTTGATGCCAGGAACAGAGTGGCAGTTAGGAGCAATGGGATTCGTTTCAACATGGGGGCCTCCTGATTATTTATCATCCAGACGCAACGGTTCATTCGTAGCATAATCCAGATTAGCGCTGGCAATATGATAATTGTAGATGGCTTTGAAAAAATCGGAGCGCATACTTGAATATGCCTGAAGAGCTTCAAAAATGTCTTTTGCCGGCCCCAAGCCGAAATCAAAATTTGCAACTGCCGTTACGGTCCATTTCTTGGCGTTCAAATAGGCGCCTCGCGTCGCCAGGGCGCTGTTCCTGGCTTCAATCAGATCAAGGTAATATTTTTTTACTTGCAGCGGAATGTTGGTGTCGGCATATTCCTTCGTGCTGAGCAAGCGGTTGTACTGTGCACGCTCACCGGACACTTTGGCGCCGGTGATACCAAAATCGAGTTTCCACCGTGCCCCGAGGGCAATGCCGGCGTTGAGATGATTGAACTGGTCGTTGATATAAGGATTCTGAATCCGTTCACGCTCGTCTGCATAGGCCCAGGAGAACATGCCCCCAAGGAAGATATCGGGATAATAGTTGGCTTTGGCCGCTTCAATCAGAGCCGATCGCGCCTTGAGCCCCTCCGCTATCTGATGAAGTTCCGGGCGTCTGGCGCGAGCTTTCTCCAAATAGCTTTCAAGTCCGGGTATCTCGGCGTCGATAATGACAAGACGCTCCGTCCCGGTCAGCAACTCGGCATCAGCCGGCATCCCCAAGCGTGCTTTCAGTGCCGCCAGAGCCAGAGC
>JBAQPK010000532.1:0-4554 GCA_049305715.1 Desulfuromonadaceae bacterium
GAATAAGGGTTATCGCTGCAGGGGAGAACCAAGTATGCGCGCTGCGTGTTCGGGGGCATGAAGATCACTGCCGTACCGATCGTATACCCCCATACTCATCAGCTCTTCGGCGGCAATTTTAGCCTGACCGCCATAAAAGCCGTTGAAGCTCCCCAGGTTTCCCTGGAATGAACAGCCAAGATCGCGCAGATAATCGAGCAGCGGGTTGCCGCTGCCGCCCCCGGTTCCGCGTGACGGTTCCTGCCGGTGGCCATGTGGCTTGAATCGACCCAAAGCACCCCACAGCCCGCGTTTTTCCTTTTGTCGACGCTTTGGCGCCAACAGCGGGCAGCGTTCCGGGTGTGCAACCACCGGGGTGAAGCCGGCTCGTACAATCGCATATAAAAACTGCCGCACCATTTCGCCGGATATGTTGGGGGGGATCTCGACGAGGATCATTCGGCTGTCGCCCAGCGGGAGCGGATCTTCCAGGGAGGGGAGCAGGTATTCGTCCAGGTAATATTCGCGGCCGGGCAAAAGGGTAAGCGGGATATCACGGGCGCTGAGCTGCTGCTGGAGTTCCGCTGTCCCCCGACGCACCTGATCGTTGCTTGCCTCGTATGCACCGCGAAGCCGGTGCGGAGTGCAGTATACCGTCGTGAAACCGTGCGTCGCCAAGAGCCGCGCCATGGCCAGCGATTGATCAACCCCCGAAGAGCCGTCATCCACTCCGGGAAGTATGTGGGTGTGCCAATCGATAATAAATTGATTCCTTAACAGCGTTATTAATCATTTGACCTATCTTCGGTATCAATACAGGTCAATAAATGCCGTAATTCCGAGGATCAGAGAACAGTTCTTTCAGGAAGAGGTTGTTGAGGTAGTGGCCGGTCTTGTTGGCTTCAACTTTGCCGAGAATGCGGTAGCCGCTGGTATAGAAATCGCCGATCAGATCGAGAATTTTGTGATTGACCAACTCTTTTTTATAACGGAGACCACGCGGATTCATTATTTCATCATTCCCGATTACCACCGCATTGTCGAGTGATCCCCCTCTGGCCAGACCGACCTTGCGGATCGCTTCGATCTCTTCTTGAAGCACAAACGTACGGGAATTGATTATAGCGAATGCATTTTCGACATCGGTCACCCTTTTTTTCTGCTTTCCCACCGGCGGGCGAAACTCGATTGACATCGTAATTTCAAGCGTATTAAGGGGTTTGACCTTGATCCAGGAATCGTTGTTATGCACTTCTACCGGGCGCAACACTTTCAGATACACTCCGGACTCGGGGAATTCATATACCCCGGCCTTCCACATACCCTGATAAAATTCCCAGGCCGAACCGTCAAGGATCGGCACTTCTGGTCCATCGATGTAAATCAGACAGTTTGTAATGCCGGAAAAATAGAGCGCGGCCATCAGGTGCTCAATAGTCGAGACGGAGGCACCCTCCCGGCAAATCTGCGTTGAGAGGCGTGTGTCGCCTACCATGTCATAGCGGGCAGGAATAAGCTGCCCGTTATACACAAATGCGATGCCGAATTCCCGGCGGGGCAGAAACTCCAGAGTCACTTCCTTGCCACTGTGCAGCCCAATGCCGGATACTTTGAAAATACGATTTATGGTTGTTTGCCGTTTTATCATTTACCCGGTGACCCTGCTTTTAAGCTCCGCATGTTCTGCAGCCAGAGCATCGAATTTTCGCTCCAGTTCACGAATCTGATCGAACAGACAGGCTATCGCCTTGGCTTCGGGGTCCGGCAGCTGACCATGCTGCAGGTCGGCCCGGCCAACATCCTTCTTCTCCTGCTCCATAACCATCCGGCCCGGAATCCCGACAACCGTGGCGTTCTCAGGCACCGCCTTGACAACCACCGAATTGGAACCGATCTTGGCCCCTCTCCCAACCGTAAACGGTCCCAATATTTTGGCTCCCGAGCCGATCACCACGTTATCCTGCAGTGTCGGATGCCGTTTAACCTTGTCCCAGGTGACCCCGCCCAGGGTAACGCCGTGATAGAGGGTTACATTATCGCCAATCTCGGCTGTCTCGCCGATGACAACCCCCATGCCATGATCAATGAAAAATTTTCGACCGATCCTGGCCCCGGGATGGATTTCAACTCCGGTCAGAAACCGGCCGATGTGGGAAATGAATCGGCCGGCAAAAAAGAACTCGTGAATCCAGAACCAATGGGCAATACGATAAATCCAGAGTGCATGCAGGCCGGGATAGCAGAAAATAATTTCCATTACATTCCGGGCGGCGGGATCGCGTTCAAAAACCGAGTTGATGTCTTCACGAATGTTTTTAAACATATAACCAACTCCTCCATTCACACCGATATCTATTTTTCAGACGTAGCACACTGCCCGCAAACCTGTCAAATTCATTTCATGACATACGGGACCTGCCAAACAGGATAATTACGTTAATGGGATTATTTTCTGCCGAAAATTGCAGTAACAACTTTTAGCCGTCAACAAATTCCTGCTCGACAAAAAGACCGTTTATTCATATAACTAGCTCGACACTTTACCTTATACACTTTGGAGATCGCGTGGAAACATTGACCCTGTCGGCCCCTGCTAAAATCAACTATCTCCTCGATGTTATAGGAAAGCGGCCCGACGGCTATCATGATCTTCGCATGATCATGCAGCGTGTGAATCTATGTGACAAAATCACCCTCTCCCTGACTGACATCCCCGGCATTACCGTTATCTGCAACGCGAATGGCGCCCCCAACGGCCCTGAAAATATTGCCTGGAAAGCTGCGCGGGCACTGCTTGACCGTGCGGAATACCGCACCGGCGTTTGCATTGAGATCATAAAAAACATTCCTGTCGCCGCCGGTTTGGGAGGAGGAAGCAGCGACGCGGCATCAGTGCTGATGGGGATGAATGAATTGTTACAGCTCGGCCTGACCGACCAGCAACTTATGGAGATTGGCTGCAAACTTGGCGCTGATGTCCCTTTTTTCATTTTCAAAAAAAGTGCGCTTGCCGAGGGGGTCGGTGAAAAACTCACCGCATTGCCAAAAATGCCGAAGTGCTGGATTCTGTTGGTTAATCCCGGCGTTCCCGTTTCAACCGCCTGGGTTTATCAATCTTTACAGTTGACAAGCAAGAGAGAGCTGCATAAACTGCCGGAGTTTTTCGAGTCAATTGGGGATGTTGTTTCGATTTTATCCAATGACCTTGAAGCGGTAACAATCCCGGCCTTTCCGGTAATAGCCAGCATCAAGGCCCGCCTGATGGATCTGGGCGCTGTTGGAAGCATGATGTCGGGGAGCGGTCCGACTGTTTTCGGTGTTTTCAAAAGTTTTGATGCTGCAGAAACAGCGCGTCGAGAAATCACGAGAGACACGAACTGGTTTGCTGCAGCTGTGGAAACACTCTGATAGTACCCGATTCTTTTCATTGGGGCGTCGCCAAGCGGTAAGGCACCGGATTTTGATTCCGGCATTCCCAGGTTCGATCCCTGGCGCCCCAGCCACAAAATTCAGGCACTTGCCTTTCATCGGGCAGGTGCTTTTTTTATTTCAGTGCAATTTCAAGCTGTTCAATATCCTCAAGCTCCCGTAACTTTTCCTGATAACATTCGGGACAGAGACAATGGGTAAACATTATACTCGAGTGCTTGGCAAAATAACTTTCAAGTCCCTGCCAATACTCCTTGTCATCCCTGATTTTCTTGCAGTACATGCAGATGGGGATCAACCCCTCCAGTTGCCTCACCCTCGTCAGTGCAGTTTCCAGTTCGGTGACCCGCTCTTCAAGGGCAATCTTCAGCTCGGTAATTTCTCTGTGCTTTTTCTCCAGTACCCTGTTGGCAGTTTCCCTTTCCTTTGACCGCTTCATCATTTGCCGGGTCGTTTCGCCGAGAATTGCTATTTTGTTGTTGATTCCGCCAAGAGAAAGATGCCCGAACAAGCCGGATAGACTTTCCCTCTTACTATGCTGCATTGCATCGGGTACGAGATGAAGGGCAATGGCCGAGCATTCGTCCTGCAACTTTATGGCAGCATTGTCCAGCTTGAACAGAAATGTCATAACATAAAGGAACGTGGCCGAAATCAGAAAAATAGCTGGGTCTACCCATAAATGTGAATGTGAAAACATGAATGAACCCACGACCGCAAACCCGGTAAGTGAAAAGAGCCATACCATTGTAGCGCCGGTTTCTGCCAGGATCATGAAGACTACAAAAAGGGAAAATGACATTACGAGACAGGCGAGGAGGCGCGTTCCCTTTCCAGGCACCCGGATACTTTCCAGATTGATGAGATTATTAACGATATTCGCCTGAACTTCGACGGAGGACATCCTGTTCCGGTTCTGGGAAAAGGGGGTAAGAAATCCCTCGTTCAAGCCAGCTGCGGTCATCCCGACGAGGACAATTTTGTCACGGAACTGTCCAGGGGGAAGGCTTCCGGCCAGAATGTCTGCAAAGGAAACGGTGGGAAATGTTCCCGGAGGGCCGCAGTAATTGATCCGCATCAGGGCACTCTGGGTGATCTCCTCGGCAGCATGGTTTGCATCCGACTGATAGGCGGTAGGGATTGCCC
>JBAQPK010000533.1:0-17580 GCA_049305715.1 Desulfuromonadaceae bacterium
TTCCAGGGGAAGGGACGTTACCCCTTGATCTGTCCCTGAATGCCGACCGTAACCTCTTTGTATGCAATCTGTTTACCGCTCGCCGCCAGCGCCTGGCGTGCCGCCACCGCGATCCCGCCGCAGCAGGGAACCTCCATCTTCAGGACAGTGATGCTCCTGATATCCGATTTGCTGAACAGTTCGGTCAGCTTCTGGGTGTAGAAGTTGTTGTCATCAAGCTTCGGGCATCCCATCACGACCGCTTTTCCCTTGAGGAAATCCTCGTGGTACCCGGCATAGGCCACCGGCACGCAGTCGGCGGTGATCAGCAGGTCGGCACCCTGGAAATAGGGGGCGGTGGTGGGCACCAGATGGAGCTGTACCGGCCACTGGGCCAGCTGGCTCTGGCGGCTGCCGCTTGGTGTTGCTTCGGCTGCGGGTTCTGGACGGGCAAAGCTCATGGCGCGGGAGCCGGGACAACCGCCGCCACCGTGAGGTGCTGCCACCGGAGGCTGGGGTACATGCTGGTGAACCGGCGTCGGCCTCCCTTGGGCGGCCAGGTGTTTTTCCACGGCCGCCTCGTCAAACTCGGCCGCCTCACGCTCCTCGATATGAATGGCATCCCGGGGGCACTCACCCAGACAGGCGCCCAGCCCGTCGCACAGGTTGTCCGCCGACAGTACCGCCTTGCCGTCAATCAACGTGATGGCGCCTTCGGCGCAGGACGGGACACAGAGTCCGCAGCCGTCACATTTATCCTGGTCGATGGTAACAATTTTTCTCAACATGGTTTGCTCTCCCTTTGTCTGGATCGGTATGGTTAAAAAAAGTAATGCCAGATGTAATCCAGCCTGCCGCGCAGCATCAGCGTGCGGCCGGAATACGCCATGATCTCCTTGACCTTCGCCAGCTGCGGCTTGGCATAGCAGTGGGTACGGCAATGTTTGCAGGTCGGTTTTTCGGCTTCCAGCGGGCATTTCAGCCGTCTGGTTATGGCATACTGCAAAAATGCAGCACAGTCGGGACAGAGTGCGCGTGTCCCCCCCGGCAGATCAAACGGAGCATGTTCAGCGACACGATGCTTCCCGGCGCAGTACACCTCGACAAATTTGCCGAGCAGTTTGATATCTTTTTTCTGATGTGGTGTCATCGTTTCCATGACTGTACTCTGCCAGATCTGTCATTTATTTACATGACTCAGATCAATTTATTGAACTTCCGTGACCAGTGTACCGCCTCTGTCAGATGCGTGCTGTTTCTGGACTGGCGGCAGCAGAACAGTGAATGTTGCTCCGTTTTCCTGCGAGCTGTTGACGCTGATCTCGCCGCCATGGTCGCTGATGATGCCGTAGGAAACCGCCAGTCCCAACCCGGTTCCCTGCGGCTTGGTGGAGAAGAACGGGGTGAACAGCCTCCCCATATCCTCGGCCCGGATGCCGCTGCCGTGATCGCGCACCGTCACGCTGACCCGATCCGCAACAGTATCCAAAACAGCACCCACCACCAGCTCCCCACCCTCCGGCATGGCCTGCAGCCCGTTGACAATCAGGTTGGTGAAGACCTGCCGCAACTGGTCCTCGTCTCCATCCAGAGCCATATCTTTTCCCCAATAATCCCTCACGATCCGGTAGCGCTCAAGCGGGATCTGGTGGCCGATCTGGTCAAGGATGCCGTCCAGCAGCCCACCCAGGGAAAAATGTGACACGCGCTGCATGCCGCCGCGCGAAAACACCCGCAGGTTGTCGACGATGCGTCCGATGCGGGTCGCCTCCTCCACGATGGCGTCCACCTCTTCGCGATCCTCCGAGTCACCGGGAATGGAAACCTGCAGCAATTCGGCATTGCCGCGAATCACCGCGAGCGGGTTGTTGATCTCGTGGGCCACACCGGCCGCCAGCATCCCCAGCCCGGCAAGGCGTTCCGACCTGGCCAGCTCCTTCTGGGCAGTCAGCAGCTGCTGGCTCTTCTCCTCCAGCTGCCGGGTACGCTCCACCACCTTCTGCTCCAGAGTCTGATTCAGCGTGCTGACCTCGCGGGTCATGGTGTTGAATTCGTCGGCCAGAAGGCCGATCTCGTCATCGCTCCTGACCAGAATCGGCTCGATACGTTCGCCGCTGGCCATTCGCCGGGCAGCCTCGGCCAGGGCTCTCAGCGGCTGAGCCAGACGGCTGCCGATCCAGGTTGAGAGCGTGATGCCGATCAATGCCACGAACAGCAGTACCGCGGCGAAGATCAGGTTGAGGTTTTTCCGCAGGTCCAGCAGCGGCTGTTCCGGCATGCCGACGTACAGGGCGCCGATGACGCTGCCGGAGGGATCACGGATCGGTTCATAGGCCGAAATGAACCAGTTGCTGAGCACGAACGCCCGATCGCTCCAGAGTTTTCCTTGCGAGAGAACAACCCGGGCGACCTCGTCCGACATGAGGGTGCCGGTGGCGCGCCCCCCCGTTACATCGCGCACGTTGGTGGCGATACGCACGTCGCCGAGGAAGACCGTGGCCGCGCCCCCCCCTTCCCTGTCAAAGACAATACGGGTGATGGTGTCAACGACCCGGTTGTCGCCGTTAAGCATGAATCCTGCCTGCAGTGCCCCGGCCACCCTTCCGTCCGGCGTCAGGAGCGGAGCCACCGCCACCAGCATCAATCCGCGGCGCTCGCTCCCGTTCGAGACCGGCCGGGCACGGGGTGTCGCCTGCAAGGCGGTCTGTGCCGTCTCCGCCAGGCTCCGGCTCTCCGAAGCCAGGCGCTCCGGGCTGTAGATCTGGGCTCCGCCCGCCAGCTCCCCCTTCAAGGCAAGGGCCACCAGCGGATCTCCATCCAGCCGGTCACCCCGCACTGCCGGGTTGGCCGCCCGGTAGTGCACAACGCCGCTGTTGTCGATGACGTTGAGAAAACTGAGTTGTTCCTCCTTCAGCAGTTGTTGTAACGCCTTTTCCGGCAACGGCAGTCTGCTCGACACGAGGTGGTCGGCCATGGAGGGCGTCAGACCGGCCACCCTGACGATGCTGGCAAGATGGTTGATCTCGTCCTGATACACCTTGCGGGCCAGCTTGAGGTCACCGATCACCTTCTGCTGGGCCTGGCGGAAGATGCGGTCGGTAATCAGCAGCGAACCGATCAGCCAGCAGAGCAGGATTGCCACGCAGAGCGGCGTCAGGGTAGCAAAGATCAGCTTGCGGCGTATGGAGGCGCGGACCCGCTGCATCAGCGCTCCCCCTCCATCAGCCCGAATTCGGCGATGCGGCGATCCAGCGTCCGGCGCGATATTGCCAGGATCTCAGCAGTACGGCTCTTGTTGTAATGGTTCCCTTTCAGGACCGCCTCAATATGGTAACGCTCCATCTCCCCAAGGGCAACCATCGCCGGCTTCTGCACCGTGACAGGCAGCGGTTGTGCCGCGCCGCGCCCGCCGTGCAGCGGGATGACGCCAGCGGTAATGGCACTGCCGCCGGTAAGAATCACCGCCCGCTCCATGACATTTTCCAGCTCGCGCACGTTGCCGGGCCAGCCGTAAGACTGCAATGCCTCCAATCCTTCAGGAGCAATGTCACGGATATCCCTGGACATGCGCGATGCGAAGCGGCGCAGGAAGTGGCGCGCCAGCGGCTCGATATCCTCGGGACGATCCCTGAGCGGCGGCAGATTGATGCTGATCACGTTCAGACGGTAGAAAAGATCCTCACGAAAGCGCCCTTCGGACACCTCCCGCTGCAGATCCTTGTTGGTGGCGGCCACGAAACGTACGTCCACCTTTTTGGCGCGTGTCGAGCCGACCGGGATAAAATCGCGCTCCTGGATCACCCGCAGCAGTTTGGCCTGCACCGCCGGGCTTACATCGCCGATCTCGTCCAGAAAGAGGGTGCCGCCGTCGGCCTCCTCCAGCATCCCCTTCTGATTGGTGATCGCACCGGTAAAGGCGCCCCGCAGATGGCCGAACAGCTGGCTTTCCAGCAGGGTATCGCTCAGGGCGGCGCAGTTGAGGGAGACGAACGGGTGGTTGCAGCGCGGACTGTTATGGTGCAGGGCGCTGGCGATCAACTCCTTGCCGGTACCCGATTCGCCGAGGACAAGGATATTGGCATCACTGGACGCCACCTTGAGGGTCAGATCATAGACTTCGCGGAAACGGGGACTGGCAAAGACGATCTGTTCCGGCGCGCCTCCTGACAGCTCTTCCCGCAGGCGGCGGTTCTCGGCCGCCAGGCGGCGCATTTGCAGCACGTTTTCCACCATGCTGAGCAGCTTTTCGTTGGGACAGGGCTTGGTCACGTAGTCATAGGCGCCGAGCTTGATGGCGCGCACCGCGTCGTCCACAGTGGCAAAGGCGGTCATGATGATCACCGGCAGTTCCGGGCGCTTTTCCTTGACCCGCTGCAGAATCTGGATTCCGTCCAGGTCCGGCATGCGCAGATCCTGCAGCAGCAATTCCACCCGGTCGCCGGCAGGCGACTCCAGGTGCGCCAGCAGCTCTCCCCCGCGACTGAAGGTTGCCACCTGGTGCCCCTTGAGCAGCTTTTTCAAATACTTGAGGATTCCTTCTTCGTCGTCGCAGATACAGATCCGTGCCATATGCGCACCCCTTCAAGACAGTTTTGCACAGTATCAGACAAAAATGCGCATTTGGCAATCCACAAAATGCGCACATGCCGCATGTACTTTTCGCCCCGAATCGCGAAACCGTTGTGCTCCAACGCGCAGCACCGCCCAAGACTATACTGTAAACACTTTTGGCACACCCCTTGCCGTATACAGCATGCTTTTCAGTATTCGAGACAGCTTTGCACACATCTGATCACATCCGAACGTGTGCCACTAACAAAGGGAGTAGCTATTATGGGAATGTCACGCAGGCAGTTTTTACAGGGGGGGGCGCTGGCGGCAGCCGGTGTCGCCCTGAGCGGCACACCGGGCGAAGCCAACGCCGATGCGCCGGAAACACGCATCAAGGGGATCAAGGCCTCCACCACGATCTGTCCCTACTGCGCCGTCGGGTGCGGGCTTCTGGTCCACACCAGGGGCGGTAAGATCATCAATATCGAGGGAGATCCGAAACATCCCATCAACCAGGGAGCGCTCTGCTCCAAGGGGAGTTCGCTCTTCCAGGTGGCGGTCAATGACCGTCGTCTGCAGAAGGTCATGTACCGGGCGCCCGGCTCGGACAGGTTCGAGGAAAAACCGTGGGACTGGGCGCTGGACCGCATCGCCATGCGCATGAAGGAGACCCGCGACAGGACGTTCAAGGCAACCGAGCTGAACAAGAAGGACAACAAGGAATACGTGGTGAACCGCACCGACGGCATGGCCTTCTTCGGCGGCGCCGGACTGGACAACGAGGAATGCTACCTCTGGTCCAAATTCTCCCGCGCCATGGGTGTCGGGCAGTTGGAACACCAGGCCCGATTATGACACTCCTCAACAGTCGCCGGTCTGGCGGCTTCATTTGGACGTGGGGCAATGACGAATCACTGGATCGACCTGAAGAACAGCTACAGCATTTTCATCATCGGCTGCAACCCGGCCGAAAACCATCCGATCTCCTTTAAATGGATCGAAGAGGCCATGGACAACGGCGGCAAGCTGATCGTCGTCGATCCGCGCTATACCCGCAGCGCCTCCAAGGCCGACATCTACGCCCAGGTCCGCCCCGGCACCGATATCGCCTTCCTGGGGGGGATGATCAACTATGCCCTGCAGAACAGGCTGATTCATGAGGAATATGTGTGCGACTACACCAACGCCACCTTCCTCGTCGGCGAAAAGTACGACTTCAAGGACGGCATGTTCTGCGCCTTCGATGACAAGGAAAAAACCTATGACCTGAAATCATGGGCCTACGAAACGGGGAGTGACGGCAAACCGAAGCGCGACCTGACCATGAGCAACCCCCGCAGCGTCTTCCAGCTGCTCAAGAACCACTATTCGCGCTACAGCGTTGAGATGGTCTGCTCCATCACCGGGACGAAGAAAGAGGACTACCTCAAGGTCGCACAGAATTTCTGCGCCACCGGGCGGCCTGACAAGGCGGGCACCATCCTGTACGCCATGGGGATCACCCAGTCCACCCACGGCACCCAGAACGTGCGCGCCGTCGCCATGCTGCAGATGCTGCTGGGCAACATCGGCATCGCCGGCGGCGGGGTCAACGCCCTGCGCGGCGAATCAAACGTCCAGGGTTCGACGGACTACGGCCTGCTGTTCCACCTGCTCCCCGGCTACCTCAAGTCACCGGAGTTCGACAACGTCGATCTCAAGACCTACGTGGAGAAGTGGACCCCCAAGACCACGGATACAAAGAGCGCCAACTGGTGGGGCAACACCCCCAAGTACCTGACCAGCCTGCTGAAAGCCTGGTACGGCGACAACGCCACGGCCGCCAACGACTTCTGCTACTCCTACCTGCCGAAGCGGATGGGGAGCTATGCCTACAACAAGATCCTGGAGAAAATGGGCAAGGGTGAACTGGAAGGCCTGGTCTGCATGGGGATGAACCCGGCGGTCGGCGGTCCCGATTCCGGCCATGCCCGCGCGGCACTGGGCAAGCTCAAGTGGCTGGTGACGGTGGACCTGTGGGAGACCGAGACCTCCATCTTCTGGAAGCGCCCCGGCGTCAATCCGAAGGACATCCAGACCGAGGTCTTCATGCTCCCGGCCGCGTCGTCGGTGGAAAAGGAAGGCTCCATCTCCAACTCCGGACGCTGGGCGCAGTGGCGCTACAAGGCGGTTGAACCGGTGGGCAAATCCATGTCGGATCTCTGGATCATCGACCAGTTCTACAAACGGATCAAGAATCTCTACACCAAGGAGAAAGGCGTTTTCCCGGAACCGATCACCAGGCTGGCCTGGAACTACGGCACCGGCCACGAGCCGGATGTCCACATGGTCGCCAAGGAGATCAACGGCTATTTTACCAGGGATGTGACGGTCAAGGAGAAGGACAAGACCCTGGAGTTCAAGGCCGGCGACCAGGTCCCGGCGTTCAAATACCTGATGGACGACGGCTCCACCGTGTCGGGCTGCTGGATCTACAGCGGCTCCTATACCAAGGAGGGCAACCTCATGGCCCGCCGCGACGAATCGGATCCGACCGGCCTGGGGATGTTCCCCAAATGGTCGTGGTGCTGGCCGGTCAACCGCCGCATCATCTACAACCGCGCCTCGGTCAATCCGGCAGGCGAACCGTTCAACCCCAAGCGGGCCCTCATCGCCTGGGACGGGGTCGAGAAAAAGTGGAAGGGGGATGTGCCGGACGGCCCCTGGCCCCCCATGAAGGACGACAAGGAAGGAAAGTACCCGTTCATCATGCTGCCGGAAGGTCATGCGCGGCTCTATGCGCTGGACCTGAAGGACGGCCCCTTCCCCGAGCATTACGAACCGGCGGAGAGCCCCGCCAGCAACCGGATGTCCAGGGTGCAGACCAATCCGGCGGTCAAGATTCCGAAAAATGTCTCCAGCAACCTGGCCAAGTTCCCGTTCATCGGCACGACCTACCGCATGACCGAGCACTGGCAGACCGGCGGCATGACCCGCTCCCTCCCCTGGCTGAACGAACTTGTCCCGGATATGTTCGTGGAGATCAGCGAGTCGCTGGCCAAACAGAAGGGGATCAAAAAGGGCGATAATGTGCGCGTCACCACCGAGCGCGGCTCCATCGAGGCCATTGCCCTGATCACCTCGCGGCTCAGGCCGTTCAACGTGGAAGGGAAAATGATCGAGCAGATCGGCATGCCGTGGCATTTCGGCTACGCCGGTCTCTCCACGGGGGACAGCGCCAATATGCTGACTCCGTCAGTCGGTTGTGCCAATACCAGCATTCCCGAGTTCAAGGCGTTTCTCTGTAATCTTGAAAAAGGGGGTACCAAGGCATGAGTTCGACACCCGTAAATTTTGACAAGGCAAGATCATTCCTGATCGATACGACCAAATGCACCGGCTGCCGCGGCTGCCAGGAGGCCTGCAAGCAGTGGAATCAACTTACAGCGGAAAATACGACGTTTTTCAGCGGTGAGGGGTACCAGAACCCGCCGCTGATGTCGGAGTACACCTTCACCCGCGTCAAGTTCAAGGATTACCAGAAGAACGGCCAGAACGAGTTCGCCTTCTACAAGGAAATGTGCATGCACTGCAACGAACCGGCCTGCGCCTCGGTCTGCCCGGTCGGCGCCTTCAAGAAAACCGCCGAAGGGCCGGTGGTATACGATGCGAAGCGCTGCATCGGCTGCCGCTTCTGCATGATCGCCTGCCCCTTCGGCGTGCCCAAGTACGAATGGAGCAAGGCCTTCCCGCTGGTGCGCAAATGCACCGGCTGCTACAGCCGCATAAAAGAAGGGCTGCAGCCGGCCTGCGCCACCGCCTGCCCGACCGCCATCACCTACGGCAGCCGCGGCGACATGCTCAAGGAGGCCGAAAAACGTCTCAAGAACCGGCCGGAGCGCTATCACCAGGCGATCTACGGCAAGGAGGAGGCGGGCGGCACCAGTGTCCTCTACCTGACCCACCAGCCGCTGGATGAACTGGGCTTCAAGCCGGTGACCAAACGACCGCTGCCGTCCTACACCTGGCAGGCGCTCCGCCTCGTGCCGGGCATCTTCCTCACCGTGGGGGGCGGCCTGTCGCTCCTCTCCTGGTTCACCCACCGCACGGAGCGGATCCGCCGGGAAGAGGCATTCAAGAACAGCAAGGTGACTCCGGAGACGACGAACGTCGAAATCAGTGAAGCAGAGCCGAAGGAGGAAAGCCGATGACCGCCGCAAAACTGATCATCAATGAAATCAAGGGGTACCACCGTTTCCTCAAGTTCATGATCGCCCTGGTGGGGCTCGGCGCGCTCGCCTCGCTCGTCCGCTTCGTCTTCGGCCTCGGCGTCACCACCAACCTGAACGATGTCTACCCCTGGGGACTCTGGATCTCCTTCGACGTCGTCACCGCCGTGCCCCTGGCGGCGGGAGCGTTCACCCTGGGGGCCATCGTCCACTGTTTCCACATCAAAAAACTTGAGCCGCTGGTGCGCCCCGCCATCGTGACCGGCTTCCTCGGCTATTCCCTCGTCAGCGTCGGGCTGCTGCTCGACCTGGGTCAGCCGCAACGTGCCTGGCACACCATGGTGTACTGGAACGTCCATTCGCCCATGTTCGAGGTGTCCATGTGCATCATGGCCTACACGACGGTGCTTTTCCTGGAGTTCCTCTCGCCGGTCTGCGAGAAGTTCGGCTACCACGTGCCGCTGCGCGTGCTGCGCTGGCTGGAGATGCCGCTGGTTATCGGGGCAGCTTCGATCTCGACCCTGCACCAGTCCTCCCTCGGCACGTTCTTCCTGATCGCCGTGGACAAGCTCCACGCCCTCTGGTACAACCCGCTGCTGCCGCTCTTGTTCTGGATGTCGGCCATCTTTACCGGCATCTCGATCATCATCCTCGAAGCCACCATGGTACATCGCTATATGGGGCAGCCGGATGAATCCGAGCTGCTTGAGGTGCTGGCCAAGATCCTCCCCTGGGTGCTGGGGGCCTACCTGGCGGTCAAACTTGCCGCCACCACCCTGCTGTCGCACGGTCCCCTCTTCGACCGCCCCAGCCTGCTGGCCCTGTTCGTTGCGGAAATCATCATCGGCGTTGTCATGCCGATGGTCATGTTCATGAAGCAGGAGTGTCGCGAGGATCAGCGGATGCAGCTGCGCGGGGCATCGCTGGTCATCTTCGGCCTGGTGCTGAACCGCTTCAACGTCTCCATGTTCGGCATGGAGCAGGCCGATCAGGCGATCTACTATCCGTCCATCATCGAATCACTGGTTACGATCGGCATCATCGCCGCCCATGTCCTGTTCTTCGTGCTCCTGGCCAAGTATTTCCCGATCTTCGAGCATCACCCGGAAACGGTGGATTATTCCATTCCGGACCACGCACACGGCACGACGGAGCAGGGGCACGGAGCGGTGCAGTAATGCCGTTGCGTGTTGTCAGAGCGCCTGCCGCGACGATTGCCGGGGTTACCGGCGTCATCCTGGCAGGGGGAGAATCAAGCCGCATGGGGAGCAACAAGGCGTTGCTCCCCTATCGCGGCGGCCGTTTCATCGAATCAATCCATCGCCAGCTGTCAGGCCTGTTCGATGAGGTGCTGGTGGTGACCAATGCCCCGGAGCAGTTCGCGTTCCTAAGATGCCGCATGGTTTCGGACATTTACCGGGACATGGGTGCGCTGGCCGGGCTGCACGCGGGCCTCGTCAACAGCCACACCCCCCATATTTTTGCCGTGGCGTGCGACATGCCCTACCTGAACGACTCTCTGATTCGGGCGCTGGTGGCCCGCCGCCACCAGGGGGATGTCATCATCCCCGAGAGTGATGATGGCCTGGAGCCATTGCACGCCGTGTACTGCCGTTCCTGCCTCCCCGCCATGGAGACGGCTCTGGAGGCGGGCAAGAGACGGCTCGTGTCATTTTTCCCCGAAATCCGGGCTACGATTGTCCCCGGTGACGCCGTCCGCTTTGTCGATCCGGACCTTGATTCCTTCAGGAACATAAACACTCCGGCGGATTATTACGATCTGCGGGATGAAGAGCGCGTTGGCTGCGCAATAACTCCGGTCGGCAGGAAACCGGCATCATCGAGGCAGTGAGCTGCCGCGCAAACGTATTAATCCCTTTCTCTTTACACCTCCCCTCCCTTTCGGATACATTCCAATCAACACTGAATCTTATACTTTGTGAGGTGCATATGATTGCCAAAGCCGTCTCTTTCGTTGCCAAATCCGGAACCGGCAAGACCACCCTGCTGGAAAAAGTCATCGCGGAGCTGAAACAGCGCGGCTACCGTATCGGCGTCGTCAAGCACGACGCCCACCGTTTTGAAATCGACCACCCCGGCAAGGACAGCCACCGCCTCACCGCAGCCGGCGCCGACACCATGCTGATTGCGTCGCCGGAGAAGCTGGCTGTCGTCAAGCAGCATGCCGAATCCCCTCCCATAGAAGAGCTGATCGCAACCTATTTCAGTGATGTGGATCTGATTTTAACGGAGGGATTCAAGAAAAGCGGGCTTCCAAAGATAGAGGTGCACCGCAGGGAGCGGAGCGCGACACTGATCTGCCGGGGTGAGGAAAACGATCCGAGCCTGATCGCGGTGGCATCAGACGAACCGCTGGAGCTTGATGTGCCGGTACTGGATCTGAACAACCCTTCCCAGGTGGCTGATTTCGTGGAAGCGCAGATTATACGGAAAAAGTAATCCGATCAGTTTTAAAGTCCCTTCTCCCTGAGGGAGAAGGTGGCCGCAGGCCAGATGAGGGGGCCGCAGTGCCATTATTACCATTTCCCCCTCACCCTGACCCTCTCCCTCAGGGAGAGGGGATTTAAGAAAAAATCACTTTCTCCGCAGGAAGCGCTTGTCCCCGGCTCGTACCGTTATTTTCAGTGAATCAAAATATTCAAGAACCGGAATCATGAATTTCCGGGAAAGCCCCGTTATCTCCCTGAATTCCGGCGGGGTTATTTCCCCCCTGGCACGGAGATATTCGACCATGGCTTCCGACATCACCCGCAGCGGGACGGGGGCGTAGAACAGGTCATTCTTTACCTTGACGGCACGCCCCTGCCGGACCAGAAGACTCAGGTGCTCGACAACGGTTTTCTCCGGAAGCGCGAGTTGTTCGCACAACTCCTTTACCGTCGGCGGTTCGGCGCCGCCGCTGATCAGCATCTCCTCCAGTTTCTGCTGAACATCGGCATTGTTTTCAACAGCGCCCCCTGTTCTTCCCGGCAGCCTGACCTGATCCCGGTCCGCCACGACTCTCTTTTCATTTTCAAGGTACTGCAGGCATTGACCGAAGAAGCGCCCGTCACTCCGGGCCGGAATCCTGGTTTTCAACTCCTCCCTGCTGATACCCTCTTTTATGGGGTTGTTGGCCAGATAGGTTTCAATTCTGTCCAATAAAATGTCACAGAGGTTGTGGAAGCTGTCACGCCCCAGGAAGATACGCGGATCGCGAACCATCTGGATGACCCGTCCCGAAGAGAGCGGGAGGGAAAGCGCCGCATCCAGCCGTTTTGCCGATAATCCGCTGCGCAGGATAAGGTCCTGGAAGGAAATCCCGGAGAGAAGCGACGCCGCCACAAGGCGCTCGACTATTTCCGGTTCATCGCCCAGGGCCATCGACTCCAGGAGGGAGAGTGCTTCCGCCGACCGTCGGCGTCTTCGGGGCGGGGACGGGTCCAGAATGGTTCCGCCGCCGACCGTCTGCGAGGGGGAATAGCTGCGCAGCACGAAGGGGTCACCGTTCAGCAACAGAACCGGGGTGGCGAGACGCAGCTGGGCGAAGGCGCTCTCCCCCGGTTCAAGAGTCATCCGGTCCAGCAGGATAACCTGGGCCGAAACTTCGTATGTCGCCGAATGCAGGCGGAGGGTCGAGCGGTGCTTGAGCGGCCGTGGCGCAGATTTCAAGCAGGTAATCTCCACATCGACGGCTCTGGTCGCCCGGTAGAGCCCACGGGGGGCCACCACATCGCCCCGCTCTGCCTGGTTGTTGTCAACACCCTGAAGGTTGAGGGCGAGACGCTGTCCGGCGTAACCGGCCTCAGCCTTGCCGCCATGAACCTGAATACCCCGTATTTTCGTGCATATTCCTGACGGAAACAGCTCAACTTCATCGCCGACCCTGACCTGGCCGGACAGCAGGGTGCCGGTCACAACCGTGCCGAATCCTGCCACCGTGAACGCCCGGTCAACCGGCAGACGAAAGGCTCCGTCACTTCGCTTCTGATCGACCCGGCCCGCCATCGTGCGCAGTTCCTCCTTCAGCTGGTCGATCCCGGTACCGGTCCGGGCCGACACCGGAACAATCGGCGCCCCCTCCAGAAAACTCCCGGCCACAAAGTCACGAACCTCCTCGGTCACCAGCCCAAGCCACTCCGGATCAACCAGGTCAGACTTCGTCAGGACGACGAGCCCCTGCTTCACCCCCAGCAGGCGGCAGATATCAAGGTGCTCGCGTGTCTGCGGCATCACCCCCTCATCAGCCGCAATCACCAGCATGACCATGTCCATGCCGCCGACGCCGGCCACCATGGCGCGGACGAAGCGTTCGTGCCCCGGAACATCGACGATGCCGAGCTGAATGTCCCCGGCCAGCAGCATGCTGGCGAAGCCGAGTTCGATGGTTATGCCGCGGGACTTCTCTTCCGGAAGCCGGTCCGTATCCACTCCGGTCAGCGCCTTGACCAGCGATGTCTTGCCATGGTCGATGTGGCCGGCGGTGCCGAGGATGAGGTTCTTGGTCATGAGAATACGTCCATGGCATCGACCAGCGCCGCAAAGTCGGCATCCTGAAGGGTGCGGAGGTCGAGCAGGTACTGTCCCTTCTGTATCCGTCCCAGCACCGGAATTTTGCGCCCCCTGAAAGCCGCATCTATTCTCCGGGGGGACCACCCCTCGGCCGCAACTGACAGGAGGAACGTCGGCAGATCCAGCAGCGGCAGGGAGCCGCCGCCGACCTGGGAATTTCCGGCAACGACCATGAGGTTGACCGAAGCAGGTATTTTCGGTCGAAGCCGCCGAATCCAGGATGACGCCTTTACCTTCAACGCCGCCGGTTGCAGCGTCAACATGCGCAGGGTGGGGATCTCCGCCACCGCCTCCCGTTCGTCCCGGTACAGCCGCAGGGTAGCTTCAAGCGCGGCAAGTGTCAGCTTGTCAATCCTGAGAGCCCGCAGAAGCTGATTCTTTCTCAGCCGGGCAACTATCTCCCTCGTGCCGAGGATGATGCCGGCCTGCGGCCCGCCGAGCATTTTGTCACCGCTGCAGGTTATGACATCAACACCCGCCTTGAGATACTCCTGCACCGGAGTCTCGCCGGTTATGCCGTATCGGGAGAGGTCGAGCAGCGAGCCGCTGCCGATATCGGCCATGACCGGGAGCCCCGCCGCACTGCCGCACTGGACGAGCTGGTCAACCGACACTTCAGCCGTAAAGCCGACTACCGAGAAATTGCTCGTATGAACCTTGAGCAACAGCGCCGTCTCCGGGGAAATGGCCGCCTGATAATCCTTCAGATGGGTGCGGTTGGTGGTGCCGACCTCCTTGAGGATGCCGCCGCTCAACCTCATGACATCGGGTATTCTGAACGAGCCGCCGATCTCGACCAGCTCACCCCGTGACACGACAACCTCTTTGCCCGCCGCAATCCCGGAAAGAGCCAGCAGCACCGCCGCGGCATTATTGTTGACGACCAGCGCCGCCTCAGCGCCGGTCAGTTCACAGAGGAGCGACTCCACGTGGACATACCGCTCACCCCGTTCACCGGTCGCCATGTCCATCTCAAGGTTCGAGTAGCGCCGGGCAACCTCCTGCATCTGCCGGCAGGCGGACTCTGCCAGGAGCGAACGGCCCAGATTGGTATGAATCACGACGCCGGTTCCGTTCACCACGGGATGAAGGGCGGGGGCAATGATCCGCTCCAGCTCATTCACGATCAACCCGCTGAGCAGTTCCTCGTCGAGCGCTGCCGACAGTTTGCCGTCTACGGAATCAATCCTGAGTGCCGCCAGAACATTCCGTACCGCCGTCAGCACCGTCGGTCTCGGATGTGTCTCAAGGAGTGACATGATGGCAGGGAGAGACAACACTTTATCAACTTTGGGAATGCTGCTGATCTTTTTCATGGATGGCTCCGGGAGTTCCGCTCTCTAAGTGGCGGACTGCGGGAAAATATATCAGTTCAACACAGGCATGGCAAGGGACGGTATCAGTAAAAACCACATCGATAATGATGTATCTAAAACCCTTGTACGTATCGAAACCAACATGTATAAACAGTGTCAGCACATCTGGTTGATTCATGAACATTACCAATGGAAGTACATCAGTCGCTGGCGGGCTGCCCGGTCTTCAAAACCGGTGGGGGGGATGAGAAATCTCCTCGGTGGGTTCGATTCCCATGTACTTCCGCCATGAAATCAGAAGCATTTCCTTCGCGCGGCGCCTGCAAGGAGAAATTCCACACGGCACTTGACCTTCAACGACGCAAAGCGCTATCCTTACACATGTTTCCGTTATCAACACCACTCACATGTACAAAAAGCCAAGGATGCCATGGAGCTGACTGACTCCCACGGGAGAAACATAAATTATCTGCGGCTGTCGGTAACCGACCGCTGCAATCTGCGCTGTTTCTATTGCATGCCCAAGGAGGGCATCGTCTGCACGGGGCATGACGCGGTGCTCTCCTACGAAGAGCTGCTGCTAATCGCCGAAACCGCAGTCGGGATGGGGATCGAGAAGATCCGCATCACCGGCGGTGAGCCGCTGGTGCGGGCCGGCATCGTTTCATTTCTGGAAAAGCTGTCCGCGATCCCCGGCTTGCGCCATCTCGCCCTGACCACCAACGGCCTGCTGCTGGCGGACATGGCGGCCGGCTTGTACAAGGCCGGGGTACAGCGCCTGAATGTCAGCCTCGACTCCCTCAATCCGGAAACCTTCAGTGACATCACCCGTGGCGGCGACTTGAAAAAGGTTCTGGCAGGGCTTGAAGCCGCCGAGAATGCCGGTTTCCCCCCCCCAAAGATCAACTGCGTGATCATGCGAGGTGTCAACGACTCCGAAATTCTCGACTTTGCCGACATGACCGTGGCGCACGGCAATTCAATCCGCTTCATCGAGTATATGCCGGCGGTCAAGGAGGATGGCTGGCAGCGTTACAGCATCTCCGGCGAAGAGATCCTGGAGCGGATTGCCGGCCGCTACACGCTTGAGCAGGTGGACAAGGGGGCCTTTGCCGGGCCGTCGCGGGATTTCCGCATCCCCGGCGCGAAGGGGAGCATCGGCATCATCACCGCGGTTTCCGGACATTTTTGCAGCGACTGCAACCGCATCCGGGTCACATCCACCGGACAGGCCAAGGGGTGCCTTTTTTCCGACGAGAAAACCGATCTGATGCCGTATCTGCGCCCCCCCGACCGGGAGAAGCTGGCCAAGGTGCTGCGCGGGATCGTGTCGGGAAAGCCGGAGCGGCACGGAATATCGCAGGATGGGTATGTACACAAAAATTTCACGATGTCGCAGGTAGGGGGATAAGATGGCTAAGGTGCTGGCAGTCTGTATCAGCGAGAATAAAGGGGAGCGCAAGAAGCCGGTGGAATCGGTGGAGCTGCGGGAGAATCACGGCATCGTCGGGGACGGCCATGCCGGCGACTGGCACCGCCAGGTGAGCCTGCTGGCCCAGGAGAGCATCGACAAGATGCGGGCGATGGGACTGGACGTGAATGCGGGGGACTTCGCCGAAAATATCACGACGACCGGCATCGATCTGGTCAGCCTGCCGATCGGCAGCCGGCTGCAGATCGGCGAAACCCTGCTGGAGGTGACCCAGATCGGCAAGGAGTGCCACACCCGCTGCGCCATCTACTATCAGGCCGGCGACTGCGTCATGCCGAAGGAGGGGATCTTCGCAAAAGTCATCACCGGTGGGACGATCAGGCCGGGGGATGGGATAGAGTTGGTCGCGTCCTGATAAAGTGATACACACACGATTAAATCGCAACGGCCCCGGATGATTTCTCATTCTGGGCCGTTTTGCTTTCCTGCTCTTTAGTGGAGGTTACAACTGCTTCATGCTATGTTGCCGGCCATACAGGCACTTGGAGCATACACCTGATGACTTAAGAGCGACAGCAGGTTGCGTCTTGTAGTTTTGGTGACAACCGAAACATCTCAAGCGGAGAAACCGGATACATTCGAAAAGTGCAGGAAGGTCGCCAAGCGAGGAGGCAATGTCGCAGGCACGGCGCGGAAGGAAACCGAGCGGGAACGGGGCAGAAGCATCGCCAGCAAACAGAATTTTCTGCCGAAAAAACTGAAAGAATCGAAGTAACCTGACCGGAGGTGGGGGACTAGCTGCTTTATTGCTTTAACCGGGTTCCCTTGATGCTCCATCTGTTTTCAATTGTTTCTCCGACTGACCTCCGAAGATCATCGACACAGAGACTAGTTGCAATCCGCCAATAAACTTACACCCATTTCCTCCTGTCGCCACCCGCCACTTTTGGCCAACCAGAAGAAAGCTCTCAACAATCATCCCCCTCCCAGCCATTCAGGGCCGGTTGTGTTACGACTCTTTTACCGAAGATTCAGTGATTTGGCCTGAAGGCAGCTCCATTTAACGGAAGAACATATCGAGCCGCCGGCCAGCACCATTCATTAACCGGTGCGCATTGTCGTGTATTCATCACCTGCGGCTGGTTGGAGTGTTTTTGTGGATGTTTTATAAAAAAGGCACGTATCGTGCTAAATAGGAACGGTTACGCCTTGTCAAATCATCTCTGACATACCATACCCGGCAACATGGAGGTGAACAGCCTGCATGAAGGGGGTGCGGTTAAGGGCGAACGTTGGATCCCGGAAGAAAGGGGGGATGAAACCTGTATCGGCAAGACGGGAATCAACAAGTTACATGTTTCACCAGCAAGAGTAGCAAGGTGGGCAGATTAATAAACCAAAAAATGGAGGAGTTATCATGAAGTATGGCATCTTAGGCGTTTTGTTCGTAACGATGGTTTTGGCGTTTTCCGGCCTGTCAGAGGCCCGTTCCGGCTATCTGTCAACTTTTAACGGCCAGTAT
>JBAQPK010000534.1:0-2400 GCA_049305715.1 Desulfuromonadaceae bacterium
TATATGTGAATCATTACTATAGATGGTGTACTCCTTATAACCAGATAAGTCTGTTTCTGTATAATTAGTAATTGGTGCATTAATAACAAGGATATCTTCGTTAACACCGATGTCAGCCTTAATGTGAAGTATTGAACTGTTACCTCCATCCACCATATTTTGAATATCCTGTGCGGAGATTGTAATCGTCGTCTTGATATCATCCCTGATATCCAGTGTGTCAATGTTTACCAGTCTCTCATTAGCGCTGGCAAGGTCTGCCATGGTGTAACTGCCACTGACAAGATCCAGCAACACCAGAACGTTTCCATCACCTCCGTCACGTGTGCCGCCGTCAATAATGGTTGGAAGATTGGCAGGGGTTGAGGAAACATAGAACGTATCGTTATTTGCCCCACCGGATACGGTGTCTCGTCCCTGGTTGGCGTAAATAAAATCATTGCCATCTGATCCATATATAGTGTCGTTACCCAAGCCGCCGTGGATGGTGTCATTACCCTCGAAGCCAAAGATGGTATCATCCCCCGATCCGCCATTGATGTCATTAGCCAGTGAATTTCCCCCAAGCCTGTCATCACCGTTTGATCCAATGATATTTTCTATGCCGGTATAGGTGTCCAATGCCGTTACCACGCCATTTAATACGGTGACCGCATCATTTAAAGTGGCTGGGTCATTTATCTGAACAATAGTTCCGGATGCGCTCAAATCCATTTTAACCCCGAACGCAGCATGGGCATAACTGACCGTGTCAATGCCATCTCCACCAATGAAATTGTCCGCTCCAGCCATTCCTTCCAGAATATTATCGCCGGCGCCACCGGTTAGGGTATTGCTTTTGTCGTTACCTATCAGAATGTCGTTGTAGGCAGAACCGGTCAGGTTTTCGATGTTGCTATAGGTGTCATCGGCTGCGTCGCCAAACAGCGTAACGCCTGCAAGTCCGACTGTAAGCGAAGCGGTGACGCCAGTAAACCCATCGACGGCGGAGCTGGCGTGCGCATAGCTGGCGGTGTCGGTGCCGGTGCCCCCGATCAAAGTATCGCCTCCGGCCATGCCTTCCAACGTGTTGGTGCCATCACCACCGTTGAGTACGTTGGCTTTTTCATCTCCGATCAAGGTGTCGTTTCCAGAACCACTGATCAAATTTTCTATGCCTGTAAAAGTGTCATTTATTGCATCACCCGTCTGGAGAGCTGCAAGGCTGGCGGTGAGCGAAACGGTAAGGTTTGTCGTGTAAGTTATTGTGTCAGTACCGTCGCCACCGATATATGAGTCAACTCCGCCACCTTCAAAGAAGGTGTCGTTGCCAGTGCCGCCGTCGAGGGTGTTAGTTCCGGCACCGCCATAGAGTAAGTCGTTGCCGTCCTCGCCGTAGACGGTGTCATTGCCGGCCTCGCCATAGAGTTTGTCGTCGCCTGAGCCGCCCGAGATGATGTCATTTCCGTCGCCGCCATTGAGATTGTCGTCACCTCCCAGCCCATAAAGAGTGTCGTTGCCAACATTGCCCAAAAGGGTGTTGATGACGTCATTTCCGGTCAGAATGTCGTTGCCAGACCCACCGTACAGTCTTTCCAGGCCGCTGTAGGTATCGCCTTCGGCCTCGCCACCGATGCCAATAAAGCCGACAGCGAACGAGGCGGTGACTCCTGCGGTATCGCTTGCGTAGCTAACCAAATCGATTGTGCCGGTACCTCCAATTAATGTGTCTGCGCCGAATCCACCAAACAAGAAGTCAGTGTCATCGCCGCCGTCAAGTATGTCATCGCCGTCCCCACCATAAAGGAAGTCGGTGCCTTTACCGCCGGAGAGGATGTTGTTGCCGCCATCGCCGGTCAGGGTATCACTGCCGTCACCACCGGTCAGGTTTTCAATGCCGAAGTATGTATCTCCACTTGCATCGCCACCGGTCCCGGTATGGGTGCTCAGATTGGCCGTAACCCCTGCTGTCGCACCGGCATAGCTCGCAGTATCCATAGTACCGATGTCGTCGCCGCCGTACAGTAAATCGCTGCCGGCACCGCCGATGAGTATGTCATTGCCGTCACCACCGTACAAGGTGTCGTTGCCGTCCATCCCTGAAAGGGTATCGTCGCCGGCGCCGCCGGTGAGAACGTTGATGCCGCTGTTACCGTACAGGTTATCGATGTAGGCAGAGCCGGTCAGGTTTTCGATATCGAAGTAGGTGTCGCCAACCGCTTCGCCGGATGGGGTAACTCCTGCAATGGTCATGAGCGAAGCGGTAACACCCTTCCCGTCGACATCTGCAGAGGCGTCAGCGTAGCTTGCAGTGTCGCCAACAGAGGTGTTGACCCCACCGGTCATGGTGTCCGCTCCGGTGCCGCCTATGAGAGTGTCGTCGCCAGCGCCGCCATCCAGCGCATCGACGCCGTATCCACC
>JBAQPK010000535.1:0-16745 GCA_049305715.1 Desulfuromonadaceae bacterium
CTGTTTGATAAGCATGGGTTCCTCTCTCAGATAGAATGGTTGGTCGCGCTTCCATAACTACCTGATGGAACTCATGCTTTTCAATTGTTAAAGAACAAAATCACGCCCTACTTACTGTGACGAACCTAAATAATAAACCCCGCCGGTTGCCCGGCGGGGTAGGTTTAATTCACGGGAAAGAGGCTCTATTCGCAGAGGTCGAGCTTGATATCCCAGTTTTTGATCTTCATGGTGCCGTTTTTCTCAAGATTGAGATGCATCTTGAACGCGCGGTCCCACAACTGCGGCTCATGGGCTACCTTGCGGCGCAGACATTCAGCCAGAGCCATCTCGTAGTACTCGGTCAGGATCGGTTTGTAGTCCGGGTGAGCACATTTCTCGATGATGACCTTGGCGCGGTCGCGCGGGCAGAGGCCGCGTACGTCGGCCAGACCCTGCTCGGTAACAACAACATCCAGGTCGTGCTCGGTATGGTCGATATGCGAGCAGTGCGGCACCACGCAGGAGATACCGGTCGGGTCAGTTTTGGAAGGACGGCTCGACGGGGTATGCATCATTTTGAGGAAACCGTTACGCAGGAAGTCACCGGAACCGCCCAGACCGTTGATCATGCGGGTACCGCCAACCAGGGTCGAGTTGGCATGGGCGTACATGTCGATCTCTACCGGTGTGTTCATGGCAATAACACCCAGGCGACGGATCGGTTCAGGAGCGTTGGAGACAGAGAGCGGACGCAGGGTGATCTTGTCGAAATATTTGTCCATGTTATCGAAGAATTTCGGGAAGCCGGGTGACGCCGAGAGCGAAAGCGAGCAGGAAGATGCGGCGTCCAGTTTGCCCGAGTCGAACAGGTCGAGCATGGTATCCTGCAGAACCTCGGTATAGACCGACAGGTTGTAGAAAGGACCCTTGGCAAGACCGCCGATGACGGCGTTGGCAATGGAACCTACGCCGGACTGGATCGGCAGCAGGTTATCCGGCAGACGGCCAGCCTTTACTTCGTGAGAAAAGAAGTCGATGATGTGGTTGGCGATCGCCTCCGATGTGTCATCCTGCTCGGCAAAGGCGCGACCCTGGTCACGGAGCTTGGACTCGACAACGGCAATGACTTTCTTCGGATCGCAGGGGATCGAGGTGGAGCCGATGCGTGAGTTAGCCTTGGTGATGTTGAACACCTGACGGTTCGGCGGGGTGCCGGGGGTGAACAGGTCATGGATCCCTTCAAAGGAGGGTTGTCCAGTGTTGACCTCAAGAATGATCCTGTCACACATCATCAGGATCTCTGGAATGACACCGCACGAGGAAGTCGGGATCAGGCTGCCGTCTTCAGTAATAGCCGATACCTCAATAATGGCCAGGTCAAGTTTACCGCTCTCGGTATCCTTGGTGTAGAAGCCGTAGCCCAGATCCTGGGCGAAGAGAGAGAGGTGCTTGTCGCCCATGCGGATACGACCCTCGTTGATGCCCGCGGCGATATTTTTGCCGGTCTGGTAGGGCCAGCGGCGATCGATCATGTCGTTTTCAGCCCAGCGGTTTTCGGTCTCGGCGCCAACGGAAGCGCCGATAAACAGGTTGAACTTCCACTTTCCCTGGAGGTTGTTTTTCTCGACGTGCTCGGCAACGGCAATCGGAACTACTTTCGGATAACCGGCCGGTGTAAAGCCTGACCAACCAAGGTTCATGCCAGGTTTGAAAAACTGGATCGTCTCTTCAGCCGTCATGACCTTGCTCAAAAGTGATTTGTGCCGTACGCGGTCTTGCAGAGTTCCGTAATTTTTTGTGTGTGGCATTTACTACCTCCTGTTTGTTTTTTGTGTTTACAGGCAGATAACCTGTGTTGATGAACAATAAAACCATACCGGTTTTGCGGGGTAGCCTACAGCAATACCAGTAATTTATGCTGCAAAAACCCACCCTGACGCAGGGTAAAACCGGATTTTACGCATACACCCCTGTTTCGTCAAGCTAAAAAAGTATACAGTAAAACAGGTTAGTTTTCGTAATCTACCGCGACAATTGATGAGCAGACCGCCTTCATATGCGGGATTACCACTCCTGCATGATGCGGATGGACCTGATAAGCCTGAAGATCTTCAAGAGAATCGAAACGGGTCGTAAGCGCGACGTCATATGACCGCTCCGATCTGATCACATCGACACCGACTTCGAGGTGGCGCAGCAGGTCGATTTTGCCGTCCATGCTGAGCAGCTTGTTCCGGGTGGCCGCCAGATTCTCGGGGGTGGGATCCACCAGTTTGAATAACACGATATGGGTGATCATGGATTTGTTCCTTTCACGGATAGGGAGTCAAAGACAGGGTTCTCTGTATACATCGCCTTCATGATGCTGTCAATGCGGCTTCTGCCATCGATTTAACGCGGTGTTTATGCAGGAGGGGGGAGTTGGCGGAGAAAAATTACATACGCACCGCTGCCGCCCATTTCACGGGGAGCCGGAGTGAATTCCAGAACGATCCCCCGCCCGGCATCGCGCAGCCATGAAGCAACGGCCTGGTGAAGCACCGGCTCTTCGGGAGAGTGGTTTCCTTTGCCGGTGATCACCAGGACGGCTTTTTGACCATTCTTTTGAGCGGATCGCAAAAAGCGGGGCAGCGCCTCCAGAGCCTCCTCACGAGTCAGGCCATGCAGATCGAGCTGGTGGCTGACTGAAACAACGCCCCGTTTCACCTGCCGGAGCCGGTTGCCGGCCAACGGCTGCAGCTCGCCTTCATCAGGGGCAGAATCCGTAAATTTTGTATCAAGCTTCAGCCTGCCGATCTCCTGAAGGAACGCGCTTTCGTCAACAACCCGCAGCTCTTCCCCCGATTTTCCGGCTGCTTTCCGCGGAGGGTGCACTCCTGACTGCGCCGGTTTTTTCCCGGCAGGTTGAAACGGTCGCACATCCGCCACCGCCTGAAGAAACAGGTCCAGACCGTTATCAACATCCTCCGGCGCTTTTTGGGCGGCAGGCCGGACAGGCTCCGGCGGTTCGGCCTGAGGAACGACAATCCCCTTCAAAGACCCGAATGGTGCGGCATGAAACTCTTTCGGTTTGGGAGGATTTGGATGACGGTGATTTTTTTTTGCCACACGCTAGTCCTTCGCCACCAGAGTTATTTCAATCCGGCGATTCTTGGCCCGCCCTTCCTTGGTGTCGTTGTCCGCAACCGGCTTATGTTCTGCAAAAGCTGCCGCCGAAAGGTTGCGGGGGTCAATTCCCTGCTGCTGCAGAAATTTTGTGACGTTTATGGCGCGTGCGGCCGACAATTCCCAGTTGGTAGGAAAGGTGCGCGTCAACGCGCCGGAAATCTGAACCGTATCCGTATGCCCCTCGATCCGGATAGCCTTGTCACTGACATTTTTCAGAGTTTCAACCATCTTGTCGAGAATACCGAGTCCCTCCGGCTTGACATCGGCTCTGCCGGAATCAAAAAGGATGGCAGCCTCCATGTTTACCGTCAGCTTCCCCTTCAGCTCGGATATGGTAACCTGCCCCTGGGCAATTTCGTTCTTCATGTTGGCAAGCAGCTGCTCATACGTTCCGCTGACCTCTTTAACCTTATCCTCTTTCGCTTTCTGGAGTTCGGCAACCTCACTGACCAACCTGTCGTTTTCAACTTTCAGCTCAGCCACCTGCTGGCGCAGTTCATTGATATTTTTTGACAGGGTATCCGATTTCGCCCTGAGAATCTCCTCAAGTTGTTTTTTGTCCGCGGCAAGAACGGCAGTATCCTCGGTAAGCCTGTTAAATCTGGTTTTCAGTGCGGTATTTTCCTGGACGAGTTTTTTGTAGGTCTGCTGAAGTTCGGCCAAATCCTTTGTCAACCCGTCGGCTTCCTCGACCTTTTTCAAGTAGGTGCTTTCGGCAACCAGACAGCCGCTGGCGGACAGCAGAAACAGGCCACCGACAATAAAAACAAGTAAACGTTTAATCATGATCCGCCCTCCGGCATTTATTATTTATGTGGGGTATATATCATACAATCCGCTTCTTGGCACTGCAGAATATGCAACTTCCTGAATTTATATCCGCAATACCGCCGCTCCGGCTTGACATGGCGGCACTTTACCGCTACAAGAAACGGCACAGTTCAGTTGATAGCTTGAAGTAATGGAGAGCAGATGGGAACCAGAATATCATTCGTAGGGGCCGGTCCGGGAGCGGCCGACCTGATCACGATCCGGGGCGCGCGATTATTGCGCCATGCCGATGTCGTCATATTCGCCGGGAGTCTGGTTGACCGGAAACTGGTACAGCTCTATGCAGGCGGAGCCGAGGTCCATGATTCCGCGGCCATGACGCTCTCAGAAGTCATGGCCGTCATGGTGGGCGCATTTGAATCGGGACGGAGCGTCGTCCGGCTCCATACCGGCGACCCCTCCATCTACGGAGCCATTCAGGAACAGATGGAAGCGCTCGACCGGCTGGAGATCGATTATCAGGTCGTGCCGGGCGTAACCAGCGCCTTTGCCGCGGCGGCCGCGCTCAAGCAGGAGTTGACCCTGCCGGAGCTCTCCCAGACCGTCATTATCACCCGCATCGAAGGGCGCACCCCGGTGCCGGAGCGTGAGCAGCTGCACGCCATCGCCGCCATCGGCGCCACGATGGTGATCTATCTTTCGGTCGGCATGGTCGAGAAGGTCGTTGAACAGTTGCTGCAGGGCGCCTACACGCCCGCCACCCCGGCGGCGGTCGTCTGCCGCGCTTCATGGGATGACGAGCAGATTATTCAGTGCACGCTGTCCGACCTTGCCGGAAAAGTGCAGCAGGCGGGCATCGATCGCCAGGCGCTGATCATCGTCGGCGATGTGCTGGCCGCCCGCCGTGAAGGGCTCAAGGCAAAATCGCTGCTGTACGACGGTGAGTTTACGCACGGTTTCCGTGAAGGGCATGTCGCCTGAGACGAATATCGATATGAATATCGCGGTAGTTGCCATAACCAGGAAGGGAGCCCTGCTGGGTCACCGGCTGTGTAAAACCATGGCAGGTTTCGAGCTCTACGTATCCCGCCGCTACGCCTGCCAGGCGGGCAGCCGCGGCATTTGTTTCGAACCGGCCGAGCTCAAGGCCCTGATCGCCGGACTCTGGAAGAAATACGATGGTTTTGTGCTGATCATGGCAACCGGCATCGTGGTACGGGTGATCGCACCGCTGCTGGAGTCGAAGGAAACCGATCCGGCGGTCGTGGTGATGGATGATGCCGGCAGATTTGCCATTTCGCTCCTTTCCGGGCACCTGGGCGGGGGAAATGAGCTGGCGGAGCGCTGTGCGTTCGCCTCCGGCGCCCGGGCGGTGATCACCACCGCAACCGATGCCAACGGTCTCCCCTCATTTGACATGCTGGCCAGGGAGCAGGGGTGGGGCATTGATGATATCAGCAAGGTCAAGACTCTCAACACCCTCCTCCTTGACAACGAAGAGATTGCCGTTGTCGATCCGACCGGCCAGACCCGCCCATGGCTGCATGGCCGGGGGAGAGTCACTTTCTACGACACCTTTGCCAATGCCGCAGGCAGCACGGCACGCGGCTTTCTGTTTGTCACCAACCGGCAACTGCCCCAGCAGATCACTCCGGAACGGTTGCTGATCCTGCGCCCGCGCAACCTGGTGCTCGGCATCGGCTGCAATCGTGGCACACCGGCTGATGAAATCGAAGCGTTTGTTACGGCCCACCTCAAACGGCTGTTCCTCTCCCCCAAAAGCGTCACCTGCATCGCCTCGGTTGCGGCCAAGCGCGACGAAGCCGGGCTGACAGAATTTGCAGAACGACTGGGGGTACCGCTGCGCTGTTTTGAGAGCGACGAGCTGAATCGGGTCGAATTCCCCTCGCCGCCTTCCGGGCATGCCCTGGCGGCGGTCGGGGTATACGGTGTCGCGGAGCCTGCCGCTATTCTCGCCTCGGGCGGGGGGCGCCTGCTGCTGAAAAAGGTTAAATCCGCGAATGTCACCCTGGCAGTGGCGGAATTGATGGAAGAGCACTCCTGAACTGTAAAGATAATCCAAAAGAAGTTCCACGCGGAGACGCAGAAAACACAGAGGAAACCGTGAGACCGGTTTGGAGTAACTACGATATGCCGAATAAACCGATTATCGCCATCACCATGGGAGACCCGTGCGGGATCGGCCCGGAAATCATCATCAAGGCGCTGCATGCGCCGGGAATCGGGAAGCTCTGCGTACCGCTGGTGATCGGCGACAGGTCGGTGCTGGAACGGGCGCTTGCCGTCTGCGGCTCCCCCTTGAAGATCCGCGAGATAGACGCTGCCGAAGATGCGCGAAGCGTTCCCGATGGCTCCATTTCGCTGCTGTCGCTTTCGCAGCTGGCAGAGGCAGACATGATCTACGGCGCGCCGTCCGTGGCGGCAGGGGATGCGGTTTACAATTACATCTGCCATGCGGCACAGCTCTGTCAGGGCGGCCGGGTTGCCGCGATGGCGACAGCCCCGATCAGCAAGGAAGCGATGCATCGGGCCGGCCACGACTATCCCGGCCATACCGAGCTGCTGGCCGAACTGTGCGGAACGGACAACTTCGTCATGATGCTGGCAGGGGATATCCTCCGGGTCAGCCTGGTGACCATTCATGAGGCTCTGGCCGATGTCCCCCACCTCGTGACGTTCGGGCAGGTACTCAAAACCATCCGCATCACGACCGAAGGGGTGGCGCGTCTGACCGGAAAGCGGTCGCCGAAGCTGGCGGTGCTAGCTCTCAACCCCCATTGCGGCGAGGGGGGGAAGTTCGGCAGCGAGGAGACGGAGATCATCGAACCGGCGATTGCAGCCGCCCGGCAAGAGGGAATCGATGCCGTCGGGCCCCTGTCGGCCGACACCCTGTTCCATTTCGCCCTGCAGGGCGGCTATGACGGCGTGGTGGCCATGTACCACGACCAGGGGCTGATTCCGCTCAAGATGCTGCACTTCGACGATGCGGTCAATATCACCCTCGGGCTGCCGATCATCCGCACCTCGGTTGACCACGGCACCGCCTACAACCTCGCCGGCACCGGAAAGGCCTCGGAGAAAAGCCTGCTGGCGGCGATCAGGATGGCTGCCAGGATGGCGGCATAAAGCTTTCCGCTTGCACTAACGCCCCGTTTTTCGTAGACTCCCGCATATGACAACATTCGAAACCATATCCGCAAAAGTCCGCGCACGTCGGCGCATCACCACCGACGAAGCGCTCTTCCTGTTTTCATCAAACGATCTGCTCGCTATCGGCGAGCTGGCAGCCCTGGCCAACGAACGCAAAAACGGCTCGAACGTTTATTTCAACGTCAACCGCCATATCAATCCGACCAATATTTGTGTCAACCGCTGTGCCTTCTGTGCATTCTCCCGAACCGCCGGCGAAAACGGCGCCTACACCCTGGCTCTCGACGAAATTTGCCGACGGGCACAGGAGGCGGAAAAGGAGGGAGCGACCGAAGTGCATATCGTCGGCGGCCTGCACCCCGACCTCCCCTTCGAGTTCTACGAGGAAGCCCTGCGGGGCATCCGCCTTGCCGCACCGGAAGTGCATATCAAAGCCTTCACCGCCGTGGAGATCGAATACTTCTCCCGTATCTCCGGCCTGACGGTCGGGAGGGTGCTCCAGCGCCTCATGGGTGCCGGCCTCGGCTCCATGCCGGGTGGCGGCGCCGAAATACTGGTGGAGGATGTACGCCGGAAAATCTGCCCCGAGAAAATTTCGGGTGGACGCTGGCTGGAGATCATCCGCCTGGCGCACCTGGCCGGCCTGAAGAGCAACGCCACCATGCTCTACGGCCACGTCGAGACCGCCACCGACCGGGTAGCGCACATGGAGATGCTGCGGGTGCTGCAGGACGAGACCGGCGGTTTCCAGGCTTTTATTCCGCTAGCGTTTCAGACCGAGAATTCCGATCTGAAACTGGACATCAAGGGGACCTCCGGCCTCGATGACTTGAAGACGTTGGCGATCGCGCGGATTTTCCTCGACAATTTCGACCATATCAAAGCGTACTGGATCATGTTGGGCGAGAAGATCGCCCAAGTCTCGCTCGCCTTCGGGGTCAACGACCTGGACGGCACCGTCGTCGAGGAGAAAATCGGTCATGACGCCGGGGCCCGGAGTCCGCAATCACAGACAAAAGAGGGCATCATCCGCCTGATCAGAAAAGCCGGTAAAATACCGGTGGAGCGGGACACCCTGTATCACCCGATTCGCAGCTATTGATGCTCCCTGAAACACCCACGTGCAATTCCGACGCGCTTGATATTCTTCTAAAACCGGTTGACAAAAACCGCTTTCAGAGTGCCGTACGCCGCCTGGACACCCTGTTCAAAGTTTACGTCGGTACATGCCCCTTTCCAATCCCCTCCCACGGGGTGATCATCACGCCGGAGATCCGTACCCAAAGCGAGCGTTATCTCCCGATCACCGAGGTAGCAGCAGTATTCAATCACCTCTACTGCGCCGCACTGAACTATCCCCCGATTTATTCCAGCACACCGTTTCACAACTCCATGAGTTGGGCCGATACCTTTGCAGCCTTGCCGCCCCGGTTCCAGTTCAGCGCCAATCCTGCACTTCTGTTGGAGAAGCTGCTGGCAGACAGGGATCTGTTAACGAAATTTTTATTCGCCTCATTCCTGCCGGATCGTTTCTATGGGTGCATCGGTCGTTATCCTGAACAGCGGAAGTTTGTCGGCGATTGGCTGAAAAACCGGAAAGGGAGAACGCTGAACTGCCTCGACGCCGCCTGCGGTACCGGTGAGGACACCTACGGCCTCGCTCTGCTTCTGTCCGATGCAGGCGTTTCGCCTGATGATTTCCGGATTGACGGCTGGACGCTGGAGCCGCTGGAGGTCTGGAGTGCCACGAATCGAAGTTTTCCCCATGACCGGCGCCGCGAAGCGCTGCTGAGGGGGGCGACCTCGGCTCTCATTCAGCAGGGATACGACCGTTGTATCAACTTCAGCTGTCAGGACATATCGTCCCGATGCTATCTGGAACGATACGATGATCAGGTGTGTTTCGATTTGATTCTCTGCAACGGCCTGTTGGGCGGCCCGATCATCAATAAAAAAAAACAATTGGACCTGGTGACGGGTAATTTGATATCGCTACTGGCTCCGGGAGGAATTCTGCTGGCAGCCGACAATTTTCACGGAGGGTGGAAACAAAAATGCCCGCAGACGGAACTGCGGGCATTATTTGAATCTTGTGGGTTGCAATATGTTGACACCGGTAAAGGTATCGGCGGTCTAAAACCTTATTAGCAGCCCGCCCCAGGTCAAGCCGCCGCCAAACCCCATGGCCAGGACCAGATGCCCGGGCTTGATCGTGCCGTTGCGCAGGTTCTCATCCATCACCAGCGCTACCGAGGCTGCCGAGGTGTTGCCGCAGCGATCCAGATTGAGCAGGAAGCGGTCCTTGGGAAAACCGCTCTTTTTGGAGATGAAGTCGATCATGCGAATGTTGGCCTGATGGGGAATGATGTAATCCAGGTCGGCCGGGGTGATGCCGGCTTTGGTGCAGAGGGTATTGATGATGTCGGGAATGACCTCGGTGGCAAAAACGTAGACCTGCTTGCCGGCCATCTGAAAAAAGACTTCGCGGGCATCGATCGTTTCGGGGGTGACCGGCTTGCGGGAGCCTGAAGAGGGAACCTGGATCAGCTGCCACCCCTTGCCGTCACTGCGCATGTAGGTGTGCTGGACACCTGTTTTTACGTCTCCGCCGCTTGTCAGGATCGCGGCGCCGGCGCCGTCGCCAAAGAGCGGACAGCTGTTCTTGTCGTTGAAATCAAGGATCTTGGAGTAGGTGTCGGCGCCGATGGCCATGACGGTCTTGTATTTGCCGCTCTTGATGAAGTTGTCGGCAATCTCCAGTGCATAGACAAAGCTTGAGCAGACCGCGTTGACATCAAAAGCGAAGGCGTTCTTTGCGAGGATGTTTTCCTGCACGATACAGCCGGTCGAGGGGAGACTCATGTCGGGTGTCGACGTACCCACCACGATACAGTCCAGCTCTGACGCATCGATGCCGGCCGCTTCCAACGCTCTTTTTGCGGCAACCGTGGCCAGGTCGGAGGTGGCCTGGTCGGCATGGGCAAAGCGGCGCTCACGAATGCCGGTGCGGCTGTAAATCCACTCGTCCGCATTTTCAACAAGATAATCAAAATGACTGTTAGGTATCACCCGGTCCGGCAGGCATGAACCGCTTCCGATGATTTTTGAAATGATCATTGTTTCCCCGATTCCGCTCACCATGCGGGAGCTAATTTCATTTTAAATAAACATCCTTATGTGTATCGCACAAAATAACGCCGTTTGTCAAGATCACCGCTAAACGCCGCTTCCGGGCGAAACGGATCACCGGCCGGCTACTTTTTCTCTCTGAATCTGAGGACATCAACGACAGAAAATGTCCACACGACAAAAAACGCGGCAAGAACCGCTTTGCCGAAACCGGTGGCTCCCTCGAGTCCATTCATCACCTCGGATGGCGTTATGCTGATCGTTCCGCCGGCAATCCGGGAGGCAATCAGCGGTGAAAGTCCCCTCAGCAGGACAAACAGCGCCAGCAACAGCACCAGGTTTACGAGTACAATCAGAATCCCCCCGACCACCTTACGGCCGAGATAGAGCTGCCCGAGCCCCGGCAGCACCAGTGCCGAAAGAAGCAGAGCGGTCAGTTTTTTATTCATATTCAATTCTCCTGTTCCTGTCGATCAATAATTCCATCGAATAGAATGTAGCTGATGATTCCTGGCGCAACGGCCGAAGCCGTTTCTGTTTTGACTTTGCGGGGGCATTGAGGCATAGTGATGCTGATTTTACCCTTTATTTCGGGAGTGCACCGATGGTCCTGCTTGGAAACATACTGCTGGCACTGGCCAAACTGATTGAGTTGGCCAGCGGTCTACTCACTATTTACAAATACATTCTGCTGGCCAGCGTCGTTGTATCATGGGTAAACGCCGATCCCTACAACCCGGTCGTTAATTTCATCTATCGCGTCACCGAGCCGATATTGCGCCGTATCCGGCGGCATATGCCCGACACCGGCATGCTGGATCTGTCACCGCTGGTCGCCTTTGCCGCAATCTATGTCCTGCAGATTATTGTTTTCGATACCGCCTACCATTATCTGATAAGCAGCAGCATGACGCTCAAAATGGAGCGTTGACCCTCAGTATTTCACAGCAGGGATCGTACCGGCAGTATTTTCTGCAGCGGAATTAATCCAAAAAAAAACCCCGGAGAGTATCCGGGGTTTTCGGGTTTGAATCGAAGCAGACCTTAAATTCTTGTTACGTTCGCGGCCTGAAGCCCTTTCGGACCCTTTGTTACTTCAAAAGTTACTCTATCGCCTTCTGCAAGGGATTTGAAACCTTCGCCAGCGATTGCGGAGAAATGGCAGAATACATCCTCGCCACCTTCCTGCTCAAGAAATCCAAAACCCTTGCTGTCGTTAAACCATTTTACTGTTCCGTTTACCATGTGCTTACTTCTCCTGATTCTTCTTAATGATTTTATCCGGATATATCCGAACTTTTTTTACCTTATCAGCATCGTGCAAGCGGTGTCAAGCAAATTAAATCATGGCATAGATATTTAATTCCAAACTTACCCGTTACCCCCCGGTTATACTTAATTGGCTTCCGCAGCGGATAATTTCCCGGGCTTGTGCCAGCTGATCGCCATCCCCATCAATCCAGTTGATGACCACGCCATGCCGCTCCATCCGCCGGAACCAGTTTCCCTGTCGTTTTGCAAAATTATGGATCGCGCTGTTCAGCCGCTGAAACATATCGTTTTTATTCATGTCGCCCCGGAGATATGCCCCGACATACCGGTACTCAAGACCGTAATAGTCCAGCCGCTCCCACGCTATACCGCCGGCGTGAAGGCGTTCGACTTCCTCGATCATGCCGTTATCGAGGCGTTCCCTCAGACGATCGGTGATGCGCCGTCGCAACGCTTCACGCTCCCAGCGAATGCCGACAACGGATGACCGCTGCATTGGGAGGGGCTCCCAGGCTGAACCGCTTTCAATCTCGCCACGGGCTATTTCAATCGCCCTGACCGTTCGCTCGCGATCCAGCAGGTCGGTACAATTATGCTGTTCCGGCTTGAGACGCCGTAATTCCTCTGCCAGCTCTTCAGCCGTACGCGTCGCCAGTTCGGCCCGCAGAGAGTCGTCATGCGGCACTTCAACCATGCGGTAGCCGCGCAGGGCGGCATCCAGATACATGCCGCTCCCGCCGCAGAGAATCGGAACAGCCCCCCGCGCGGCGATCTCTGCAAAAGCCTTCAGAAACCTGCGCTGAAACTCGAAAACGCTGAATTCTTCCCCGGCATCGAGAATATCGATCAGATGGTACGGCATCCTGCCATATTCATGGAGATCTTTGCCGCTGCCGATGTCCATACCACGGAAAACCTGGCGCGAGTCGGCGGAGATGATCTCTCCGCCGCATTCCCCTGCCAGAGCAACGGCCAGGCGGGTCTTGCCGGAGGCGGTCGGGCCGAGGATAACAAGCATATCAAAAGCGGTTCCCGGCTCAGTCATCGTGCAATCCTTTGTACGCTGCTTCTGCGGCTGTCCGGTTCATCCCCTCCACCGCTGCAATCTCTTCCACACCGGCCCCCTTCAGGCGCTGCAGGCTGCCGAAATGCTTCAGCAGCGCGGTGCGGCGTTTGGGGCCAATCCCTTGAATATTTTCGATCCCCGAGGCGATCCCCTCCTTGCCGCGTAATTTCCGGTGGTAGCCGATGGCAAAACGGTGCGCCTCATCGCGGATAGCCGCAAGCAGAAGCAGCGGCTTTGAGTTCTGACGCAGCACAACCGGATTCTTCCTGCCAGGGAGAAAGACCCGTTCATCGCTTTTCCGGAGAACGGGCGCCGAAGCATCATGCAGAACCCGGCTCTTGGCCAGCGACACCAGATCAAAGCTGCCTGTCAAGCCCAGCTCGGCGACTATTTCCTGCACGGCATTCAGCTGCCCGACCCCCCCATCGACAACGACCAGGTCGGGCAGACCATCTTTTTCACTGCTGTCGGCGCGAAATCGCCGCAGAAAAACTTCCCGCAGCATCGCAAAGTCATCCTGACCGTCAACGGTTCTGATGCGATAGTGGCGGTAGTTATTCCGGTCCGCCACGCCGGATGTGAACACAACGCGGCTCCCCACCGAAAAACGTCCCTGTATCGTGGAGATATCATAGCATTCGATCCGCCGGGGAATCCGGGCCAACTGCAGCCGCCTGGAAAGATCACCCAGCACCGCCTCGGCGGTCGCCTCGTTCTCATCGCGCACCCGGCTCGCAGACAGAGCATTCTTACCGGCCAGGGCAACCAGCTCCCGCTTTGTTCCCCGTAGCGGGAGGGAGAGTGACACCCTGCTCCCTTTCAGCTCCCCGAACAGTTCGGCAAGCGACTCGCGCCCCTCGATATCGAGCGGGAGCAGAATCTCTTCCGGGATAAAAACCGCGCCGGTGTAATACTGTTGCAGAAAGGCCGCTATGGCGGCGGCATCATCCAGTTCCCACGAAACGGTGAACAGGCGGCTCCCGGAGAGAACCCCGGCACGAATGAACAACAGAGCGATATCGATCCGGCTCCCGTCACGATAGAACCCGATCACGTCACTGTCGCCGCCGCGCAGCACCACTTTCTGCTTTTCGACCGTCACCTCAATCGAGCGGAGCAGATTTCTCCAGCGTGCGGCCTCTTCATAGTCCATGCGTTCCGATGCATCGGTCATTCGCCGCTTGAACTCGGCAACGAGCAGCCGGCCTTTTCCTTCCAGAAAGAGCATCGCCCCATCCACCAGCACCGCGTAGGCTTCTTTCGTTATCAGGCCGTGGCAGGGGGCGCTGCACTGGCCGATCTGGTGATACAGGCAGGGGCGGGTGCGGGACATGCAGGTGGCAAGGGGATAATGCCGCAGCGGAAACATCCGGATCATCTGCCGGAGCACCTCCCGTGCCGCCGACCCGGAGGAGTAGGGACCGAAATACCGGGCGCCGTCGTCAGGACGCTTGCGTACGACCGTGAAGCGCGCAAACTCTTCACGCGGATCTATCCGCAATGAAAAATAGGTCTTGTCGTCCTTCAGATTCAGGTTGTAGCGGGGGTGATGCTGCTTGATAAGGGTGTTTTCCAGCAGCAGAGCCTCTTTCTCGGTATCGGTTAGCACAACATCGATATCGGCGACCTTTGCCATCAGAAATTTAACGTGATAACGCGAATCGCCCGACGGGTTGAAGTATGAGCGTACCCGCTGCCTCAGACTGCGAGCCTTGCCGACGTAAATAATTTCCCCGGAACGGTCGCGCATCAGGTATACACCGGGCGAGGCCGGAAATTGTTGTATCTTTTCTTCGAGGCTCATAGCCGTAATCCTACCTGTTTGCATCCGGAATGGGAAGCGTCTTCAACACGCCATAATTGCCTGTTTATTCGGCAGATGCCGATTATTACGGCAGTACCCAAAAGTGACCTGGTGAAAACATATCACGTGTAATCAGCATATTAGCTCAATGCAGCAATTGGCCGCGTTCTTGCTTCTGAGCAGGATCGCCCAACGACGGGCAACAGACACCAACGGGGGTAATCTGTATGGAAACCATGTCAACGATGACAGGTCTGAAGAGTAGCGCGGATGTTCTTTTTCTGATGCTGGGTGCGGTAATGGTGTTCGCGATGCATGCCGGTTTTGCCTTTCTTGAAGTCGGTACGGTGCGCAAAAAAAACCAGGTGAACGCACTCGTAAAGATACTGACCGACTGGTCAGTCTCCACAGTCGTCTACTTCGTGGTCGGCTTTCCGATCGCCTACGGCATCTCTTTTTTGAAGCCGGCCGGAGAACTGCTCGGCACCTCCCAGGGATATGACCTGGTACATTTCTTCTTCCTGCTCTGTTTTGCAGCATGCATTCCCGCCATTATTTCCGGGGGGATCGCGGAACGGGCCAAGTTCTGGCCGCAGGTAACCGCCGGAGCCATCTTCGCAGGAATCTCCTATCCGTTGTTTGAATCGCTGATCTGGGGGCAGAACGCCGGCGGTTTACAGGGTTTTTTCAAATCATTCGGCGGCGCTGCATTTCATGACTACGCCGGTTCCGTCGTCGTCCACTCCATCGGCGGCTGGATCGCACTGCCGGCGATTATCATCCTTGGGCCGCGCATGGGTCGTTATGTTCGCGGTAAATCCCACCCTATCCTGGTCAGCAACATCCCTTTCCTGTCACTCGGATCATGGATCCTGGCGATCGGCTGGTTCGGCTTTAATGTCATGAGCGCCGGAAACCTGGAAAAAATCTCCGGCCTGGTCGCGGTCAATTCATTGATGGCGATGGTTGGTGGAGTCATTGCCGCACTGATCGCCGGCAAGAACGACCCCGGATTTATACACAATGGGGCTCTGGCCGGATTGATAGCGGTCTGTGCCGGCAGTGACATCATGCACCCTCTGGGGGCATTTGCCGTCGGCTGTATCGCTTCGGTAATTTTTGTCTACGGCTTCCACTTTGAGCAGGAGAAACTCAAAATCGATGATGTGCTGGGAGTATGGCCTCTGCACGGCATAATCGGCACCTGGGGTGGTATTGCCGCCGGCATTTTTGGACAAACGTTTCTGGGAGGGATGGGGGGAGTCAGCTTCGTTTCCCAGCTTGGGGGGAGCGTTCTTGCTGTTGTCTTTGCCCTTGCCAGCAGTTTTATCGTCTACGGGGTTCTAAACAAAACCGTCGGAATCCGTCTCGGGCAGGAAGAAGAATTTAACGGGGCAGATCTTTCGATTCATAACATCGGAGCCTACCCGGAAGACAGCATTCGCTGACGTCGGAAGTAATCGCTTCTGTCCGCCGGGATTCTTTGGAAACCGCGCACAATGAGGGCCGCTAACGTATTGACATATCGTTTCTTTCGTTGACAATAGGAGTGAGAGGTGCTACTTAAATGGCATTTTAGCTGCAGACTCTATCTGTTCTCCGCGCTCCATCCGCTGCGAAGCCGGCCAAAAGAGGTCTATTATTGTGATATCATTGAAATTATGCCGCAACGTCCTCCCCCGGCTTCTGGCCATCCTGGTCATAATTTCATCAATGATCGCATCCCCCGCTTATTGCCAGGAAACGGAGGATTCTCAGATTTTTATTGCCGGTTTTAATGCCTACCAGCAGAAGGATTACGCCTCCTCAATCGAAAAAATGAACGAGGTTTTACGGAAATACCCCGACACTCCCCTCAGGGACATGGCGCTTTTCTGGCTGGCCCGGTCCTACTTCAAGGCGGGCAACCAGCAGGAGGCTGCCCGCTATCTTTCCCAGTTTTCCAAAGAGTACCCCGACAATTCGCTCAAAAATACCGTCGAGGACGAGCTTCTTTCCCTTACGGCACGCTATGAAAAAGGTGAAAAACTGCCGACCGCTCCACCCGCCGTTAAACAACCCGACCGCCAGTCCCCCCAGAAAATACAGTCCGGGACGGAGCGTATAGCTGCAACCGAGATCGAAATGGCGAAACAGCTTGCTGCTGCAAAAGCTGAGCAGGATCGCTTGGTTGCTGTTAAGACGGAGATGGCACTACGAACCGAGGCTGCACAGAAAGCTCAACGTGACCGGATTGCCGGTGCCGGAAGTGAAGAAAAACAGGCAGTGACAGCCGCCGAATCGCCCCTTCCGGCGGCACAAAAACGTGCCGCGGAAAAAACAAAGGGAGTCACATCGGAATATCGCGAAAAGGCAATTGGCCAGTATAAAGCCATTATCGAT
>JBAQPK010000536.1:0-7742 GCA_049305715.1 Desulfuromonadaceae bacterium
TTTGCCGGCCAGAACTTTCGTGATGGCGGCGGTCAGCGTGGTTTTGCCGTGGTCGACGTGACCGATTGTGCCGATGTTAACGTGAGTTTTATTACGTTCGAACTTTGCCTTCGCCATGAGAAAGGCCCTCCTGAATAGTTGTTTGTATTATGCTGCTTGTGTTGGTTGCGCTAATTAATAAATGGAGCCCACATCCGGACTCGAACCGGAGACCTCTTCCTTACCAAGGAAGTGCTCTACCTCCTGAGCTATGTGGGCAAATTTACTGGAGCGGGAAACGGGACTCGAACCCGCGACCCTCAGCTTGGAAGGCTGACGCTCTAGCCAACTGAGCTATTCCCGCACTACCAGACGAAGACTTTTGGAAAGCGTGAGGCCGTTACTTACCAGTTCAAACGACGTTGAGTCTCCTGGGATCGTACTGAACCACCGCTTTCCGGTGATTTATATGGTGGAGGGAGGAGGATTCGAACCTCCGAAGTCGCTGACGACAGATTTACAGTCTGTTCCCTTTGGCCGCTCGGGAATCCCTCCAGGGATGATCGGAACTATTTGTACATTCTGATTTTAATATGGAGCCCCGTATCCGAATCGAACGGATCACCTGCTGATTACAAGTCAGCTGCTCTACCAGTATGAGCTAACGGGGCCAAAGCTTTTTCCGGGTAGATAGAAAACGGAACTTGTGTATTTAAAGAAAATAGCCGTAAAAGTCAAGCACTAAATACAATAATAAAATGATGAGCACATTATTTCGCAGCGCATCCTTTTGATAAGGTGCATTTAGGCCGCCAATAGGGGCAGGAGGGCCTGCTTTGTTTTTCTCAGAGCCCCTTCTTCGATTTGCCGTACACGCTCACGCGATATTGCAAAATGGCTGGCGATCTCCTGAAGGGTCATTGGCTCATCGGCAGTAATCCGCCTCTCGATGATATAGCGCTCTTTTTCGTTCAGCCGGCTGACAACTTCGGCAACCTTTTGCTGCAGATTCTGATTTTCCTGGAAATCCGCGAGGAGTTCTTCCTGGTTGAGCCGGTTGTCCGCAAGAGTCTCCAGGGCGGTTGCTCCGTCGCTGCCTGGAATTTCCGCATTAAGAGAATAGTCCCCCCGCATGCGTTGTTCCATTTCAGAAAAATCTCGCTCTGAAACATGCAACGATTGTGCGGCGCTCAGAACATCTTCTCCATCATCACCCATTTCAATGAGGGCACTTTTGGCCTGGCGAAGTTTAAAAAACAGCTTGCGCTGTGCCTGTGTCGTCCCGATCTTGAGAAGACTCCAGGATGAAATGATATGGTTCTGGATGTAAGCCTTAATCCACCAGACTGCATACGAAATCAGCCGGACACCCTTGTATGGATTGAACTTTTTGACCGCCATCATCAGCCCGATATTCCCCTCTTGGATAAGGTCGAGCATTTTCAGGCCATAGTGCCGGAATTCGTATGCGACCTTCACCACAAACCTCAGGTTGGAGGTGATCAGGCTATGGGCGGCGGGCAGATGCTTGTCCTCAAAAAACGAAACCGCGTAGCGATGTTCCTCTTCCTCACTCAGCAACGGGAACTTCCGTATTTCGTTCATATAAAGCCGAAGGCTGTCAGCTGCAACAGGTAATTGAGCTATCATGGTGCTTCACCTCATTGATATATCTTTAGCACTCGATGCGAGTGACTGCTAAAATATAGCAAGTGATCTTAAAAAAATCAAGCGGTTGTTATTCCGAATGTGTGCATTGCTGCTCCCCGATGCGTTGCCACATTCAGCGACGTCGTCATAAACGCTACATAGTCTGTGTCAATCCCCAATAGCAGAGCATGCCAATAATCACGGTTCCAGCAAGAGAGCGAGTTTTTAAGGCGCAAAGCAGGGTAGGGAGCGCAGCCAGTAATTCCACTTTGCCGAGGGTAAAGGTTCTTGGATCGGAGTGGGCGAGGAGGCTTGGTGCGATCAGGGCGCTCAGAATCGCGGCCGGGATCAGCTCCAGCCATTCGGCAAACCATGGCGGCAGGGTGCGGCGGGAAAGCATCGCCAGCGGGATCAGGCGGGGGAGGTAGGTCACCGCTCCCATGGCCAGCACCAACAGCAGGAAGTCCCGGCTATTCACGGTTACTCTCCTGTTTTCGCAGGGCACGTTTCAACAGCAGTCCGGCTGTGGCCGCCAGGCAGGATGCGACGATTACATAGGCATTGCCCGGCAGCCAGAGATAGGACAGCAGGGAGCAGAGAGCCGCGATCAGTGCGGTGGTAGTGAATATCGGACCGCGCAGCTGGAAAACCAGCAGGCAGATGAACATCCCGGTCAGGGCGTAATCGACTCCGGCCGCTCCAGGAGGGAGCAGTTGCCCCAAATACACGCCGATAACGCTGCTGACCACCCAGGTGGCGTTGGCCGCATGGTTGAGGGTCAGGGCGCTGCCGCGGTTCCACTCGCCCCCGCTGAAGCGGGTCATGTTGACGGCGAAGCTTTCGTCGGTGATACCGTAGGCGAAAAGTGCCAGAAAGCGGCGGGAGACTCCGGGGAAATGGGCCGACAGGGCCGAACTCATCAGCAGATGGCGCAGGTTGACCATGAAGACAGTAGAAACGATCGCCAGCGCCGAGGCGCCGGTGCCGAGCATGGCAACGGCGATGAACTGGGAACCGCCCGCAAAGACAAGCAGAGACATGGCGGCCATCTGCCATGGTGCGAGTCCCCCCTTTTGGGCCAGTACTCCCAGCGACAGACCGATCGGAAAATAGCCGAGACAGATCGGCCAGGCGGCGGCCAGTCCGGCCAGCACGACCCCTCTCTTCCCTGTATCAACAGATTCTGTCATAGTCCTGTTCCCGCTTCAGAAACTGTGTCCCGGCAGCAGTTCATGAGCTAATGCTCCCAGGGTCTTGATCCCCTGCTCAATTTTTTCGTCCCACTGCGCCGCGGACAGGCGGACATGATTGCCGTATTTGCTGGAAAGTGAAAAGAGCGGGCCCGGAACGATGCTGATTCCCTTCTCCAGCGCACGGTGATACAGCAGGATGGCGTCGGTTCCCTCCGGCATCTCTACCCAGAGAATAAAACCGCCGGCCGGGTGGGTCATGCGGGTTCCGGGGGGGAAATAGCGAGCCACGGCATCGGCCATCTGTGACATGTTGCGGGCGTGAATCCTTCGGATGCTCCTCAGGTGATGGTCGTAGCCGCCGGTTGCCAGGAACTCGGCCAGGGCCAGTTGTGGCGGCGAGGAGGGGGCCACATTCATGATCATCTTGATCCGTTCCATCTCACTCTGAAAACGCCCGGCAATCGCCCAGCCAACCCGGTAACCGGGTGCAATGGTCTTTGAAAACGATGAACAGTAGATGACGAGGTCGGAGCGGTCAAAGGATTTGGCGGCGGTGGGGCGTTCGTTGCCGAAGGTCAGATCGCCGTAGATGTCGTCCTCAATCAGTGGGATTTCGTGACGGGCCAGCAGTTCCACCAGCTCGCGTTTGCGTTCATCGGGCATCAGGCTTCCCAGAGGGTTGCTGAAGTTGGTGATGACCAGGCAGGCGCTGATCCTCCCCTGTTCGATGGCATAGCGGAGCGCCTCGATGCTGATGCCGTCCCGGGGAGTGGAAGGGATCTCCAGGGCCTTGAGTCCCAGTTCCGCGATCATCTGCATGAAATTAAAGTAGAAGGGAGACTCGACCGCGATCGTGTCGCCGGCGTGGCAGGTGGCCCGCAGCGCCAGTAATACGGCTTCAACACACCCAGATGTTACCATGATGTCATCCGGACCGCTGCTGATGCCTGCCACGAGGGCCCGGCGGGCGATCTGCACCCGCAGCCGTTCATAGCCGGGGGGCATCTGGTACAGAACCCCCTGTTCGCCGTATCGCCGCAGCACGCTTGCCATAATACGATTAAGTTTGTCGATCGGCAGATTCTGGGCACTCGGTATGGCGCTGCCGAGCGGGAGCAGATCGCGGTTCATCATGTTGCGCATGACCTGTTGGCACAGTTCGCTGATCGTGACCGTAGTCGGAGCAATAAATGGCCGCGACTGAAGATCCGGTTCCCGAATCTCCGGGACACGACTGCGGACATAGTAGCCGGACTGCGGACGCGCCTCGATGAGTCGCTGGTCTTCCAGCATGCTGTAAGCCTGCATGACCGTGTTGATGCTTACATCGAAGCGGCGGCTGAGCTGGCGGATGGACGGCACACGATCGCCGGCCCGAAATGTTCCCTGCGCGATCAAGCCGGTTATTTCTCCGGCTACCTGCTCGTAGAGCAGCGAAACTGTCGCATCATTTTTTGGGCCGTTTATCATGGGCATAGTTTACTCTTGTCAGTCAGGCTCCGGCAGATACAGTTACCGCTCTTTTATGTGGGTACAGTTTGTATATCATGTAACTGTTATGGTTACAAAACTGTTTTTTTGTATCTGTTTTTGTCCCTGTGAGCGGTGTAGGGTGTCCGCATTACTGAACAAGGGAGGAATTAACCATGGAATGTTCTCTTAGTCAGGGTGAACTGATACGGTTGGATGGCGAGAAGGATGGTGTCATCCTGCGCTGCAGCAGCGGCACCATCTGGGTGACGTGTGGTGACGGCCGGGATTACCTGCTCAGCGCAGGGAACAGATTTGAACTGTCCGCTCAACAGAACGCTGTGGCCGAAGCACTGCATGCGGCTGAATGTACTATCGGGAAATCGCTTTTAGCCCGCAATTCCCTGCGGCGGTCGGTCATCAGGCTTGCCCCATGCTAGGAAGAGGCAGGCATGACGGAAACATTAAAAGGAACACTCTATGCCCTGTTGGCAGTGGCCATGTTTGCCACGCTTGCCACCGGCTTCATTATTTAGCCCCACGTCGTACCATTATTCAACCCAGTCATCATCCTCTTCGATCGGTGCAAATCCGCGCCTCATGGTGTTCTCCGTAACCACCCGCGGGTCCATGAAATGCAGCAGATAATCGGGCCCACCGGCCTTGGTGCCGACACCTGACATTCGTGAACCGCCGAAGGGCTGTCGGCCCACCAGGGCACCGGTGCTGTTACGGTTGATATACAGGTTGCCGACACGGAAATCACGCCGTGCACGGGCGATGTGTTCCGGACTGCGGCTGAAGACCCCGCCGGTCAGTGCGAAACGGGTGGAATTGGCCCACTCGATGGCCTGATCGAAGTCGTTGACCCGCATAACCGCCAGTACCGGACCGAAGATCTCCTCCTGGGCGATGCGGTGCCCGGGAGTGATGCCGCCGATGATCGTCAGCGGCACCCAGTAACCGTCTCCATCCGGAATCGGGCTGGAGTAGAGCAGGCTCCCCTCCTGTTTCCCGACCTCGATATATTCCCTGATGCTCTTCATTGCCCCTGCATCCGACACGGCTCCCATGCTGTACCGGGGGTCCTCCGAGGGGCCTACCTGATAGACTTTTGCCGCCTTGACCAGGCGATCCACAAATCTGTCGTAGACCGCATCCAGTACGATGACACGTGAACAGGCAGAACATTTCTGCCCCTGAAACCCGAAGGCCGAATAAAGTACATGCGGCACCGCCTCGTCCAGGTCGGCATCGTCGTCGATGATGATGGCGTTTTTACCCCCCATCTCGGAGATGATCTTTTTGACGTTGGTCTGGCCGGTATATACCTTGGCGGCACGATCGATAATGCGCAGGCCGGTTTCAACCGAGCCGGTGAAGGCGATCAGTGATACGTCAGGGTGATCGACCATATAATCTCCGATCACGGAACCTTTACCAGGGATATAGTTGAATACTCCTGCCGGCAGACCGGCCTCACGGAAAATTTCCACGAGGTTCCAACCGATGATGCCGGTGATGTTGGATGGTTTGAATAGTACGGTATTGCCGGTTACGATTGCCGCCGCAGCCATCCCGAGGCTGATTGCCAGCGGGAAGTTCCATGGTGATATTATTGCGGCAACCCCTCTCGGTTCATAGAAGTAGTGGTTGATCTCGCCCGGGGCGTTGCCGATTCTCTGTGGTTCGCCATAGCGGATCATCTCACGGGCATAGTACTCAAGGAAGTCGATCGCTTCGGTGACATCGGCGTAGGCCTGGTCCCACTGCTTGCCGATTTCCAGCACCTGCCAGGCGGATAGTTCGAAAATCCGTTTGCGGGCCGTCACAGCGCCCTTCAGCAGGTAATCGGCCCGCTCGCGGGCGGCTGTGTCACGCCAGGCCGGAAATGCCTTCTTTGCTGCTGCGATCGCCATCATTGCCTCATCCAGTCCGGTCTGGGAAATTTTCCCCAGTATCTCGGCCGGATTTGCCGGGTTGACCGTGTTGACGGTGTCTGCCGTTACGAGTTCCCTGCCGTCGATATAGAGCGGATACGTTTTGCCGGACTGTTTACGCACCTGTGCGATCGCCTGCGGAAATGCGGCGCGGTGGTCGGTACGGGTGAAATCCACCATCGGCTCGTTGACAAAGCGCGGCAGTCCACCGGGCCCGGAAACCGTTTTTCGCGGCCGTGCGGCGCGTTCGGCTCTTTGGCGGTTGGCGGCATCGACTGGGTTTTCCAGCAACCGCTCGATCTGGGCATCCTCGGCAAAGCTCTGACGAAGGAAGGATTCGTTGGCGGTATTTTCCAGCAGGCGGCGTACCAGGTACCCCATGCCGGGGACCATGTTGCCATATGGACAGTACAGGCGGATGCGGCCGGCAACCTTGAGTATCCCCTTGCGAACCGGTTCGGCCATGCCGTACAGCACCTGGAATTCGTAGCGGGATGCGGGGACTTTCAGCTCGGCTGCCGTCTCCGTCACTGCCGAAATGGTGCGGATATTATGGGATGCACAGGCAAAGTGGCAGATCTGGTGGTTTTCAAGAATCACCCGCGACTGTCGTTCAAAAGCGGCATCGCTCTCGGCCTTGATCGTCCAGACCGGGACCGCCCAGCCGTTCTGCTTGGCTTTGACACCTTCATAGTCCCAGTAAGCTCCCTTTACCAGTCGTACGGAAATCTCCAGGTTCTGGGCCCTGGCCCAGGCCAACAGGTCGTTCAGGTCCTTGTCCGTATCCTTCAGATAGGCCTGCAACACGATGCCGAGGTGGGGGTAGTCCCGGTATTCCATTTTAATTCGCTTGTACAGTTCGATGATGATGTCCTTGTGGCGGTAGGTTTCCATATCGATGCAGAGGAAACCACCCACTTCGAAGACCTTGGCGGCAATGCGGCGGAGCTGTTTCAGCATGGCCGTGACCGAACCTTCAAAATCCTGCGGATTGGCCAGGGCGAAGAGTGCGGTCGGCTTTACGGCAATATTTATTCGCGGTGCGTGCCCCCAGTCCAGGCCGGAGTCCCCGTCTGCCCCGGGCAGCCCCTTCCATCCCTGCTGCTCCTTCTTCAAACTCTCCAAAACCTCAAGGTAGATGCCGACGTACTCTTCGGCTTCTTCAGCCGTAAGTGTCGCCTCGCCCAGTACGTCTACAACCGCGGCAAAACCCTCTTTGCGGAGTTTTTCGATGTTTTTGACCGCCTCTGTGGTGTTCTCGCCGACGATGAACTGGCGGGCCATCTCCTGAATGTTGGCCGAAATGACCTTGTTGAGCACCGCCCCGCCCATGGAGCCAAGCATGCCGGCCATCTTTGCTCCGGCCTGGAGGACGGGCGGCATATCCTTCTCTTCGCCAAAATATTCGCGGATGTGGCCGGTGAGCAGCTTGCCGGTGGTCAGCGACGGGAAGGTGTCAACGAAACGGAACATCTGGATCTTGAACTGTTCGTTCTGCATGCTCCAGTCC
>JBAQPK010000537.1:0-2135 GCA_049305715.1 Desulfuromonadaceae bacterium
CTTGTCACCATTCCCATCCTGATCAGACATCTTGGGATAGACCGCTTTGCTGTCATTACAATCGCCTGGATGCTGATTGGCTATTTCAGCCTGTTTGATATGGGCCTCGGGCGGGCGCTCACACAACTCATAGCGGAAAGAATAGGCAAAAATAAGTATGAGGATATCCCGGGCATATTCTGGACCTCAATGTCTCTCATGCTGGTATTTTCTATCATCGGTGCATTAGTCCTCGCCGTGCTTGCCTCCCCATTGGTATACAGTGTCCTCAAGGTCCCACTGTCGCTTCAATCCGAGACAATATCCGCCCTTTACGTAATGGCCATTTCCATCCCGTTTGTAATCATGACCGCTGCATTAGTCGGGGTTCTTACTGCCTACCACAGGTTCGACATCATCAACGCCATCCGTATTCCGATGGGAATATACTCCTATGCCGCGCCATTGCTGATTCTCCCCTTCAGCAGCAACCTAGTTCCCATTATTGCCGCTCTTCTGCTTGGGAGAGTCGTTACGTTTGTTATCCACCTCCGTTACTGTCTGAAGATTGCACCTGATTTGTGTACTACGATAGTGATACAAAAAAGCCTCATCAAGCCGCTGTTCAAATTTGGCGGCTGGTTGTCAGTATCCAACATTTTAGGCCCGGTCATGGTATATTTTGATCGGTTCCTGATCGGGTCGATCATTTCAATCACGGCTGTCGCCTATTACACCACACCTTACGAATTCATCACAAAACTCTGGATAATCCCCGGGGCGCTCATGAATGTTCTTTTTCCTGCATTTGCATCAACCTATACAGAGGATCCCTCACATACGGCAGAATTATTTCATCGTGCTGTTAAATACCAATTGCTGGGTATCTTTCCAATAGTTTTCGTTATTGTCGCGGGTGCACAGCAGGGACTTACCCTTTGGCTTGGAAGCGCCTTTGCAGATAACAGCTTTCGTGTACTACAGTGGCTCGCGATAGGAGTGTTCATTAACTGTCTGGCCCAAGTACCGTACTCCTTTCTGCAGGGTATAGGCAAACCGGATGTAACCTCAAAATTGCATGTTGCAGAGCTGGTGCTCTACGTCCCTGTCTTGTGGTTGCTGGTGAAATCATTTGGTATTACCGGTGCCGCAATTGCCTGGACTGGAAGGGTTGCTCTTGACACGGTTCTTCTCTTTTATGCTACTCGCAACTCTTTCCGGCCTTTATCGGGTATATCTACTGCTACAGGCTTCTGCGCACTTGCCGCGATAGCATGCCTGGTTTGTATCATGTTCCTTCCTGAAGGAAATCTGAGCTTTGTCATCAATGCTGCGTTACTCATGTTGTTAACGACTGCAGGATGGAAGGTTTTATTGTCGGTGAGTGAGCGAGCATATTTACTAAGTAAATTGTCAGTGCTTAAATTAGCAAAATAACAGGTCCGATAATGAGTGAATCAACAGCTGTGAACTGCATCAGAACCGAGCCTAAACCTGATTGCATGTTATGTGGTCAGCAAGGTGAGGTTCTCTACAACGGTCTTAGAGACAGGCTATTTGGCGTGCCTGGCGAATGGACGTTGAACAAATGCCCCAACGCCGAGTGTGGCTTGGTTTGGCTTGATCCTGCCCCGCGCAAAGACGAGCTTTGGAAGGCTTATACCACATACTATACCCACCAGGATAATCTCATCCCTTCTTCAAACGTTATAAAAAGGGTATATCGTTTCGTCAGAGATTGTTATCTGTCGTTGAAGTATTGCTACTTTGAAGGCTTGATTCAGTCCCGTTTCAAATGGCTGGGACTTCTTATGTATTTTTTCCCTGGAAGACGCGCTGATGTGGATTTCAGTGTCATGTACCTGCCGAGCAAGCCACATGGGCGGTTGCTTGAAATAGGTTGTGGTAGCGGCTCGATGTTGAACTACATGGTTTTACTTGGATGGAAGGCCGAAGGCATAGATCTTGATCCTTCGGCGGTTGCCAATGCTCAAGGCAAGGGATTAAAGGTAGCCCTCGGCTCCCTAGAGGAACAGGGTCATCAAGATAAGACCTTCGATGCCATCATTCTTAGCCACGTTATCGAGCATGTTGCCGACCCCGCATGCCTGCTTGCCGAATGCTACAGAATACTGAAACCTGGTGGGGTGTTAAGC
>JBAQPK010000538.1:0-3943 GCA_049305715.1 Desulfuromonadaceae bacterium
GAGTATCGTCGCCCCCTGCTCCTGGAATAACTGAGCAACTGCTCTTCCGATACCCCTTGCAGCTCCTGTAATTAGTGCCGTTCGACCATTCACCAGAGTGTGCCTCCTTAAGTTTTCTATTTGTCGCTTTCGTCCCACGGCTGAATGAGAAGATTACTTCTGAATTCTTCACGATCAAGGAATGGAAAGAGGTCTTCAAGCGGCTTTGAAACCATGCGGCCGTCGGGCTTTTTCTCCGAAGAGAGTTTGGGCTCAAAGGTGTAGTCGTGTTGCAGCCGGATATCGCACACAATCGGCCCCGGTGTTGCCAGGACTGCGGCAATTTTCTCGTCCAGTTGATCATGGGTGTCAATTATGGTCGCAGGCAGACCATAGGCGGCTGCTATCCTGGTAATATCCGGAAAACTGACGCCGCTGCTGTGGTCACATCCGGTCAAGCGGCCTCCAAAGAACGCTTGATGGGTCTGCCTGATGGAGATATAGCCGTTGTTGCTCAGTACGAACAGCTTGAGCGGGAGTTGATGATGGACTATTGTCTGAAACTCCTGAATATTCATCTGCAGACTGCCGTCACCGGCAAGACAGACCACATCCCGGCCACCTGCCGCAAAACAGGCACCTATAGCGGCAGGGAGATCATAGCCCATCGAGGCACAGCCTGAGTTCCATAAAAACCGCTGCCCCTTCTTCACTCTCCCCGCCTGAAATAAGGCCACGCAGGCGGTGCCGTTGCCGGCAACAACAATGGCATTAGAGGCCAAATTGGCTGATAAACGATCAACAAAGTGGTAGGGGTTTATATTGACTTCTGAAACCCGATGCTTGGGGAGAACAACGGGATATTTTTCACGGCGTGCCCCGCACCACTTCAGCCAATCAGTCCACACAGAGAGTGACGTTTTATTCACCTGTTCACCCAAATGGGCGAGAAACTCTCCGGCGTCGGCGTGAATGGCCAGATCGGGAACAAGCGTGGGCTTTTTAAGTTCAGCAGCGTCGATATCGACAACAACCTTGATGGCTTCCCGAGCGTATGACTTCCAGTTATAACTCACCTGGCGGATATTGTTGCGCGAGCCCACGGAGATAAGGAGATCCGCATTCTGTAGCGTAAAATTTCCCGACCGGGTGCCGATTGTGCCGATTCTCCCCATAAACAGGGGATGATCAGAAGGGATCAGGTCTACTCCCGAAAACGAACTGACGACAGGAATCTGCAGTCGCTCCACAAGGCTCAGAAACGCTTTCTGTGCTCCGGCAATTCTGATCCCCTGGCCGGCTAAAAAAACCGGACGCTTCGCTGTTCGCAAGAGCTCAACAACTTCGCCAATCTGTGACTGAATATGCGGGACAGCAACACCATCGTCCTCCGGGGAGTACATTGCCAGCTTGCTTTCGTCAATCAGCGCCCCCTGAATATCAAGAGGTATATCGAGCCAGACCGGGCCAGGACGGCCATGGGTCGCGATAAACAGAGCTTTGTCAAGCAGCATTCCTATGTCATCTGCTTTTTGCACGATTGCCGCAAACTTGGTCACCGGTCGAACCATATCGACGATGTTTATCTCCTGATCGCCCAATTGTCGTAACCCAATCTCGCGGCAGGATTCGATCGTCGTTTCTTGTTTGACCTGTCCTGAGAGATACAGCACCGGCACTGAATCCAGCCATTGGCCGATAACACCGGTCAGGGTGTTAGTTCCACCCGGGCCGGAGGTAACAACCGCAACAGACAGGGAGCCTGACACCCGAGCATATCCTTCAGCTCCGATAGCCGAGGCCTGCTCATGATGATTACAGATATAGCGGATGGACTCGCTTGCACCAAACGAGTCATTAAGATGCATGGCGCCACCACCGGTAATCATAAATACATGGCGAATTCCATACTCCTCAAGTCGCTTAACTATGTAGTCGGTTACCTTAATCACGTTTTTCCCCTCACCCTCTCACCCTATTTATCAACCAAAAGCTTTTCACGATCTATCTCCCGGAAATGTTCTTCATACCAGCCATAGAGTCGGTCAATTGCCTCGACAAGCGGTGTAAAATCAAGGCCCGGGATCTCAGCCCGCAACCGCCCATTGTCTCCGCTGTACTCAGGCCCCATCCCCGGTTCTGAAACTATGATCGGCAGTTCTTTCCCTGAACGGGCCCGTACCATCCCGGCAATTGTATAAAGATCCACGGCTTTATCCGGCGTCACATTGTATGCGCTGAATATTGCAGGTTTGTGAATGAAGTGTTCAAGTACCGGCATCAGATCATCTATGTAAAGATAATCGAAGCGCCGGTTCTGCCTGATGGTGATGGGCAGATCGCAGATGGCCTTGCAGATGGCATTGGTGATAAAACGGATTGTGTAATCCTCATATTTTCCAAAAACACCAAAAACTCTCAATTTAACAGCATAGTCGAGCTTCTCCATATGTTTGGCAATGATGTATTTGGAAAAACCATGTTCATCAGCAGGTACATGGGTATCGAAGTAATCTTCCTTCACCTTGGCGATGTTGTTGCGTACATCGTACACAGCACCGGATCCAAGGGAGATAAGACGTTTAAATCGGTCGGAATTCCGGATGATATTGAAAAACATTCGGGTATTCAGGTAGAGCTGATTAGATGGATCCTTAGCGTTACGATGTCCCGGCCGGACTGCAGAATGAACAACAATGTCAATCTCGTTTTTTCGAAAATAATCCTCAACAGCAACCTCATCGCTAAGATCAAGTTCACGGCTGCCCGGAGCGAGAATGTCATAACGCTCACCAAGCAACTCGATGATATTTTTGCCGATGAATCCGCTGCCACCTGTCAGAAAAATTCTCATAATTTAAAAACAGACCTATTTATTATCCACAATATTTTTAATTGTCTTGATCATATACTGCACCATCTCCTCCGTCATCCCAGGATAGACCCCGACCCAGAAAGTGTCATTCATGATGCGGTCTGTATTTCCAAGTGTTCCAATAACACGATACCCTTTACCTTCCCGACGCATCTCGTCGAAACAGGGGTGTTTGATCAGATTGCCAGCAAAGAGCATGCGGGTCTGGATTCCTTTGCTCTCGAGCTGGGTTACGATCTTGTCACGGGTGAAACCGCTCTCCTTGCGTACGGTCAGCAGAAACCCGAACCATGATGGATCGGAGTTTTCGGTCGCCTCCGGCAGAATGAACTTGTCTTCCAACCCGGCAAGCCCTTCTCGCAGCAGCTTCCAGTTTTTCTTCCGCGCCTCGATAAATCCAGGGAGCTTCTCCAGCTGGGCGCAGCCGATGGCGGCCTGCATATCGGTTACTTTCAGGTTGTAACCGAAGTGAGAGTAGACATATTTGTGATCGTAGCCGAAAGGGAGCTCGCCGAACTGCTGGCCGAAACGGTTGCTGCAGGTGTTGTCCTTGCCGGATGGGCACCAGCAGTCGCGCCCCCAGTCACGAAAAGATTCAACCAGGCGCTTCAGCAGCGGATCGTCGGTGTAGACCGCGCCACCTTCACCCATGGTCATGTGGTGAGGCGGATAAAAGCTGGAGGTGCCGATGTGGCCGATGGTGCCGGTATTTTTCCAGGTGCCGTTGTAAAGATAGCGGGAACCCAAAGCATCGCAGTTGTCTTCGATCAACCAAAGGTTGTGCTTTTCGCAGAATTTTTTTACTGCCGACAGATCAAATGGATTGCCCAGGGTGTGAGCTACCATGACCGCTTTGGTCTTTTCGGATAATGCCGCATCCAGTTGGGTAACATCAATATTATACGTAGGCAATGAGACATCTACAAAGACCGGAATAGCGCCGTATTGGATTATGGGCGCTACAGTTGTCGGGAATGCGGCAGCAACACTGATGACCTCGTCACCCTTTTTGATCCGTCTCTCACCCAGCTTGGGGGAGGTCAGCGCCATGAAGGCGAGGAGATTTGCCGATGAGCCGGAGTTAGTGAG
>JBAQPK010000539.1:0-4426 GCA_049305715.1 Desulfuromonadaceae bacterium
CGGTAAACCTGGTAAAAATGACTATCTCCCCGGCCCTCCATCTGTTTTTACCTATGATTTTCATCCTGCTCGTCTCGACCCGGAAAGCTTTCCCACGGAACTTTGGCGAAAATGTTTTGTTGATATCCTGCGCCGAAACAGCCATCAGCTTGTCCAGTATGACGATCCCCAGGGAGACTGGGGATTGCGCTGCTCTATCCAAAGTTACCTGGAACGATCACGCGGCGTGCTCTGCGACCCGGATCAGATTATTATATGCGCCGGACTTCAGCAGAGCCTCGATATTGTCTCGCATATACTGAAGGGAAGTCACTCCGTAGTAGCTGTCGAAAATCCTGGTTATCACCTGCCACGTTTCGTTTTCCAAAACCATTCATATACCATCTGTCCTGTCCCTGTCGGGCCGGGCGGGATTAACCTGAACCATCTCAAGGCCAGTAATAGCACCATCGTCTACGTCACCCCGTCACACCAGTTGCCCTTGGGTTATGTGATGCCGGTGGCTAACCGGCTTGCATTGATTGAATGGGCTGAATCGGGCGGCAAATTTATCATCGAAGACGATTATGACAGCGAACTTCGCTACCATGGCAAGCCTATACCTTCTTTACAAGGGCTGCGCCCGACCGGTAACATAATCTATTCGGGAACATTCTCGAAAATACTCTCCCCGGCACTGCGTTTGAGCTATCTTGTGCTGCCCTACACATTGCTTGCGGCTTACCGTCAACTTTACCGGGCTTATTTTTCCTCGGTATCGCTACTTGAACAGAGAACCATGGCGAATTTTATGGAGCAGGGACACTGGGAGCGGCATTTCCGGCGGATGCGAATGATTTATAAAAAGAAACACGATATTCTGCTGCGATCGGTTGAAACTCATTTCGGCAAACGGGCTGTTGTTACCGGCCATGGCGCAGGACTCCATGTTGTTCTGATGTTGCCTGACACGGTGCACAGCGAAGCGGAGATCATAGATCGAGCACGACAAAAAGGAATCCGGCTTTTGCCGTTTTCTGAATTCCACGTCGTTGGCCAACCCGAAGCTGCTACATTGCTGCTCGGCTTCGGCGGGATGACTGGCAGCGAGATTGAGCAAGGTGTTTCCATACTCTCCCAGATCTGCTGAGCAAACAGCTTCTTCCTCTGTTTTTGAAAATATAACAAAATTTGCCCTTATTGGTAGGTGCAATTTTTGATATTTTTACGGGGTCAGATTCCTGATAGTTCAAAATTTGGTACGGTAAGCAGGGGCAGGTCAATGGCAGCTGGAAGATATTGACTGCTGTTCAAGGACCTGATCTGGAAGAACCGCCGCATTATTATGGGTGCTTTTATTCGCTTTGTCCCTGAACCGAATCAATTTCCTTTTGACTTTCACCACAGTAGTTTGCTACAAACTTAGCTACAATTGTTTCACAAAGCGATTTGGTGCTGTGCTGTGAAAGCATGGTTAAAAGGGAAGAAGGTTAAAATCCTTCGCTGACCCGCAACTGTAACAGGTGATGACCGCCGCAACTTAAGCCACTGGAGACTCCGGGAAGGCGCGGCCAGTAAGATGATCCTGAAGCCAGGAAACCTGCCATTTTGCCGCTGTTTTGGGACCTCCGTGGAACGAGGGGCCGAAGCCTGATCGTATCTGATTACCCGGTTTTCGAGCCCCTGTCCGCATCACGGATCGGGGCTTTTTGTTTGGAGGATGCCATGGCACATACAATCTTCATTACCGGCGGAGCGCGGAGCGGCAAAAGCGTCTTTGCCGAAAGAAGGGCACTCGAATTCGGGTCGCCGCTCGGCTACCTGGCGACTGCCCGGACGCTTGATGGCGAGATGGATGAGCGCGTAAGGCGTCACCAGGCACGGCGCGGCTTTGAGTGGAGCACGATCGAGGAGCCGCTCCACCTTTCTCAGACGCTGGTGCGCTGTGATGGCCAGTACCGGGCGATCCTGGTGGATTGCGTGACGCTCTGGCTCTCCAATCTGCTGTTCAAATATGAAGACACCGCGGAGCCGGTTGAAGAGCGGATCCATGAGGAACTGCACCGCTTGAAGAGCACGCTGCACGGGATGGTGACGCCGGTGGTTCTCGTAAGCAACGAGGTCGGCATGGGGATCGTGCCGGACAACAGCCTGGCGCGGCTGTTCCGGGACATCGCCGGCAGTGCGAATCAGATCCTGGCAGCCGGAGCGGACGAGGTGCATGCCGTCATCAGCGGGATTCCGCTGCGATTGAAATAAGGAGAATCTGTATGGATATCATCAAAGCCACACTCGAACGGATCAAACCGGTCAACCCGGATCTGCTGCAGCAGGCCCAGGCCCGGCTGGACAACAAGACCAAACCGCCCGGCTCGCTCGGGAGGCTGGAGGAGTTCGCCCGCCGCATGGCGGCCATCAGCGGGACGGAGGAGCCGGATCTCTCGAAGAAGGTGATCTTCACCTTTGCCGGTGATCACGGCATCGTCGAAGAGGGGGTGTCCCTTTATCCGAAGGAGGTTACCTCCCAGATGGTGTTCAATTTTCTCGCCGGCGGCGCCGGGGTCAACGTCCTCGCCCGCCACAGCGGCGCCGAGGTGCGGGTCGTGGATGTCGGGGTCGATTACGATTTCGCCGCTACTCCCGGCATGCTGCACCGCAAGGTGGCCCGTGGTACGCGCAACTTCGCCAAGGGGCCGGCCATGACCCGCGACGAGATGTTGGCCGCCATGCAGGTTGGCATTGACCTGGCCGAGCAATGCAAGGCCGAAGGTGTAGCCCTGATCGGCACCGGCGAGATGGGGATCGGCAACACCTCCCCCTCCTCGGCCATGATCGCTGCCATCTCGGGAATCCCCGTCAGGGAACTGACCCACCGCGGCACCGGCATCAACGACGCCGCCCTGGAAAACAAGATTCGAGTCATCGAACAGGGTCTGGCCCTCAACAAGCCTGATCCCCGCGATCCGCTCGACGTGCTGGCCAAGGTGGGTGGTCTGGAGATCGCCGCCATTGCCGGCCTGGTGCTCGGATGCGCCGCCAACTCGATCCCGGTCGTGATCGACGGCTTTATCTCGACCGCCGGGGCGCTGATAGCCTCCGAGCTGCACCCGGGCGTGCGTGACTACATCTTCGCCGCGCATGAGTCTGTTGAAGTTGGCCACAGTTTCATGCTGGAGCGGATCGGTGTCCGCCCGATCCTGGACCTGGACTTCCGCCTGGGTGAAGGGACCGGGGCAGCCCTCGCGATGGGGCTGGTTGAGGCAGGGGTAAAGATCATGAAGGAAATGGCCACCTTCGAACAGGCCGGAGTGACGCACTGATAGATGCGTGGGCAGTACAATCGACACTCCGTACTCATTACCCGACACGAAGTTGAATAGATCTCACATTAAACTGAAAAGGAACTGAACTAATGTCAACCCAGATCGAATTCGCCCGTCAGGGCATCATCACACCCCAGATGCAGACCGTAGCGGTCAACGAGCAGCTTGAGGCGGAGTACATCCGCCGGATGACCGCCGAAGGGAAGATCGTCATCCCTTGGAACCACAACCGCAAGCCATCCCGTGTGGCCGGGATCGGCAAGGGGCTCTCCACCAAGGTCAATGCCTCCATAGGCACCTCCTCGGACATCATCGACTATGATGCCGAGATAGCCAAGGCGCTGGCGGCACAGGAAGCCGGGGCCGACACCTTGATGGAACTCTCCGTGGGGGGGGATCTCGACCGTGTCCGGCGCGAGGTCATCGCCGCCGTTGATCTTCCGGTCGGCAATGTGCCGCTCTACCAGGCTTTCTGCGAGGCGGCCCGCAAATATGGCGATCCGAACAAGCTGGACGAGGAGATGCTCTTCGACATCATCGAGCGGCAGTGCGCCGACGGCATGGCCTTCATGGCCGTCCACTGCGGCATCAACCTCTGCACGATCGAGCGGCTGCGCAAGCAGGGGTACCGCTACGGCGGGCTGGTCTCCAAGGGGGGCGTGTCGATGGTGGCCTGGATGATCGCCAATAATCGCGAGAATCCGCTCTACGAAAAGTTCGACCGGGTCGTCTCGATCCTGAAAAAATATGACACCGTACTCTCCCTCGGCAACGGCCTGCGTGCCGGGGCGATCCACGACTCCTCCGACCGTGCACAGATCCAGGAGCTGATCTTTAACTGCGAACTGGCCGAGATCGGCCGCGACATGGGGTGCCAGATGCTCGTGGAGGGGCCGGGACACGTACCGCTGGACGAGATCGAGGGGAACATCCAGCTTCAGAAGCGGATGAGCGGCGGCGCGCCGTACTATATGCTGGGGCCGATCGCCACCGACGTCGCCCCCGGTTTCGACCATATCACCGCCGCGATCGGCGCGGCCCAGTCCAGCCGCTTCGGCGCCGACCTGATTTGCTACATCACCCCTGCCGAGCACCTGGCGCTCCCGAACGTGGAGGATGTGCGC
>JBAQPK010000540.1:0-8908 GCA_049305715.1 Desulfuromonadaceae bacterium
GGTTTTAGCCGAGTGTGTTGACCAGTTTTGTCAGGCGTGAAACGGTGCGGGAAGCAGTTGAACGGTGAATGACACCTTTCGTGGCAGTGGAATCAATAACAGGGATGGCAACCTTGAGCGCTGCAACGGCAGTATCCTTGTCCTTGGCCTCTACCGCCTCACGAACACGCTTGATATATGTTTTCAGCGTCGATGATACATGACGATTACGTGCGGTTTTCTTTGCACTCTGCTTGATCCTCTTGATTGCCGACTTATGATGAGCCAAACTGCACCTCCAAAAATTTTCTTGAGTAAGTAACGAAATTGAAGCTAGTTGTTTATCATCATCCTTCAAGCCGTGTCAAGTAAATTGTACTTCCAGGTGATGCGTGATGTTCTAGTCATCTTTCCTGATTCGCACCACTTGACTGACACCCGGCATGGTTTCGATCTCATGGTCGTTCAGGGTGTCGGTATCGCCAATGACACCAATGATGGTGCGGTTGGCCCCGGTTGACTGGTGAATGTCGAAATCACGGGTGATCAGATATTCCTTGATTGAATCGAGCGCCGCTTCTTCGGCATGCTTCTTCATAATAATCAGCATAATACATTTACTCCCTTAATCTTCTTCTTTATGTGACATGATGCGCTCCAGGCGCCTTGACTCGTCTACGACGCGCTCAAACATCCTGACGATCGCATCGTCGTCCAGCGGTCCCGGGTTATCCTCTTTCATACGGTTGAAAATTCTTTTTTCACGAGCCGGATCAAAAACCGGCAGATTCAACTCCTTCTTTGCATGGCCGATTTCAAGGGCAAGGCGGGCGCGTTCGTTAAAGATACGCAGCAGCACGTCATCCAGAAGATCAATCCGCTTGCGAGTCTCACTAATATCCACGGTTGCAACTCCTTTTAAAACTGTTTCTTGACAAAGCTGTCTTTTTTCCCGCCGACATCGTCAAGGAAGGGATAATCAAGGTTATAATGAAGCCCCCGTGATTCCTTGCGCATCTGGGCGCAGGTCACGATCAGCTCCGCCACGGTAGCTATGTTGCGCAGTTCGATCAGGTCGGAGGTTACGTTAAAATTCCAGTAATACTCCTCTATTTCTCTCTGGATCAGCTTTATGCGGCTCATGGCGCGCGCCAGGCGCTTGTCGGAGCGCACGATTCCAACATAATTCCACATTGTGCGCCTGATCTCATCCCAGTTCTGGGAAACGACGACCATCTCATCGCTGTTGGTGGCGGTGCCTGAATCCCAGTGCGGTATTGCGCGGTAGTCGCTCGGAAGCGTCGAAATGACGGCGCTTGAGTGGCGGTAGGCGCGCCCCGCGTACACCGCGGCTTCCAGCAGCGAGTTGCTGGCCAGCCGGTTGGCGCCGTGCAGTCCGGTAAAGGCGGTTTCACCGATGGCGTACAGGCCGGGGATATCGGTTTCGGCATCGGAATTTACCGCCACCCCCCCGCAGAGGTAGTGGGCGGCAGGCACGACCGGAAGCCCCTCCTTGGTCATATCCAGGCCGAAATCCATACAGGTCTGGTATATGTTGGGGAACCGGTTGCGGACGATATCGGCCGGTTCATGGGTGATATCGAGGAAGACGCAGTCATCGCCGCTGGTCTTCATCTCGTTGTCAATGGCTCGCGCAACGATGTCACGGGGCGCCAGATCCTTCAGTTTGTGGTACTTCTCCATAAACGCCGTGCCGTCACGGCGCCGGAGGATCGCCCCTTCGCCGCGTACCGCCTCGGAGATAAGAAAGGATTTGGCCTGCGGATGGAACAGCGTAGTGGGGTGAAACTGCATGAACTCCATGTTTGCAATCGTGGCGCCGGCGCGGTACGCCATCGCGACACCGTCCCCGGATGCCACGTCGGGGTTGCAGGTATAGAGATAGACCTTGCCGGCGCCGCCGCTGGCCAGGAGGGTGATCTTTGAGCTGAAGGTCACGACGGTATCGCCCGTGATGTCCAGCACGTAGGCACCCAGGCAGCGGTTCTGTTCCAGTTTTCGGCGTTCGATCTTGGCAGATGTGATCAGGTCGATGGCGATGTGGTTTTCATAGATCGTAATCGCGGGGTGCTGCCTGACCGCTTCGACCAGAGCCCGTTCGATTTCGCGTCCGGTGATGTCCTCGGCATGCAGAATACGCCGGGCGCTGTGCCCCCCTTCCCGGGTCAGATCGTAGGATTCGCCGCTGGTCGTGAACTTCACCCCCCACTCTATCAGGTTGCGAATGGTCTGCGGACCTTCTTCCACAACCATTCGGACGACATCCTCATGGCAGATTCCGGCGCCAGCAACCAGCGTATCCTCGACATGGGCATCGAAGGAGTCCTCGTCGGAATAGACGGAGGCGATGCCCCCCTGGGCGTACTTGGTTGCTGATTCGGAAATATCACGTTTGGTAACAATGGCGACGGTGCCATGGGCTGCTGCCTGGAGGGCAAAGGAGAGACCGGCGATACCGCTGCCGATAACGAGGAAATCGCTTTCGATGCGCATGATAAACTTCCCTTCAAGGGTTGTGTATACAGTAAAAGCGGATTATTGACCTGTAGGGCGGATTTGTCAAGAGGAGAGGAGGGGGAACTTGGTCATCCAGTTATATCCGTTTTTCAGTTAATTGCGATCAAAAAAATCTTTGATAAAACGTCTGATCCTGCCGGCGTTGGTGCCGACATCGCTCAGGCCGACACGGGAGACGGAGCGAATATCCAGCAGCGAACCGTTACCGTCCGGGCGTACCCGGATCACGATATCGTCGATGAATCCGAACCAGAATGTGGTGTCGCTTGCTTCGATCCTCCCCTCGGCCGGGACGGCCGCAACAACACGCCATCCCATGCGGTGAGCTGTCTCCAGCGCCAGATTGAAGGCCTGGGCCGGAGGAAGGGAGAGGGGGAGAGTCTTCAGGTCAGGGTATGCCTCGGCCTGTTTCTCGGCGATCTCAGGGCCGCCGTATTCCGCCGGATTGGGGGCGTCTTTGCGCAGCTGCACAATGGCAACAAACCGGGGCGGATTGGCGGTATCGGTGCTGATGTCGTGGATTTTAGGCAAACTGGCGGCGGTCTGTTTCCAGGACCAAGGTATGGCAAAAGCGGCTACGCCGATCACCATCGCCACGCCGGATATGACGGCCCCTTTCCACGCCCGATGCCGGCAAGAAACCACCAGCGCCGCACCGCCGAAAAAGGCGGAGATAGCGCCCAGCCACGCAGCGTATTTTAACAGCGTAAACCCGGTGCGGAAGTGCCACACGTCGAGGCGGCTCCCCATACCGGACGCGAGAAGCAGGATCAGCGCGGCGAATGCCGTGGTCAGCGCAATTACGTGCAAAATCGGTTTGGGTGCCATGTCGTCAGCTCCTTACAGTCAGGGTAACCTGAAGAAAAACAGAGGCTCGTCTACGCTTATTCTACGCCGAAGGGGAGGAGATTAGCAATGGTGCGGCGGGTGGATCTGTCCGGAGAAGCGTTCGAACCGTGTGAAATATCCGGGTGACTGAATGCCGCCATTCCGTTACTTGTCCTCGCAGAACCACATCTGAGCCTCGCGGGGCGGGATGGCGAAGCCGAAGGTGTCGCCGTCGACCTGCATCTCGTGGCCGTGGATCTGGCAGCGGTACCGGCCCTGACGCAGCCCCCAGGTCCAGATGACGGGGTGCTGCCACTGGCCGGTCTTGTTGATGGCGACCATGCCCCGCTCGCCGCGGGCAAAGACGAAGAAGCCGTCCCCCTCGTAGAGCGAGCGTTGCTGCGTGCCATGCACGGCATTGTGGAAGCGCAGCATGGCGGCGATGTCCGGCCGCTGCCAGGCGTTGGCCCAGCGGTCACGGTCCTCGGGGTAGCGGACGGCGCTCTGGTTGTTGTCGGAGTAGACCAGCGGCACGCCGCCGTCGCGCCCCATCAGGTACACATGGCACAGGTATTCGTCCTGGGTCTGCATCAGGATGCCGCGGAAGCCGTCGTTGTTGGGAATGTCGTGTGTGACGGCCACGGTTACCGCCCGGTGCCAGGGCAAGGCCTGGCCGTTCGCGGCCGGGTCCGCCAGTTCCCGCAGGCTGCCGGCGGGGGAAAACACCCGTCGCAGCGTCTCCTGCAGTACGAAGTCGTAGCAGGGGAAGTCGGTTTCGCTGATAAGCGGCCAGAGGAATTCGGCCTCTTCGCGGTCGTTGAAGGTCAGGGTCTCGCCGAAGATGAACCTGCTGTTCATGTTTGGCGTCTCAAAGACCGCCTCCAGGTGTCCGATGGGCATGTGCTTCATGGCGTCCACTCGGTAGCCGGAAAATCCGAGCCCGTTCAGGGCGGCCAGGCATGCCCGCTGCTCCTGCAGTACCTTGGTGCACAGATCCAGGTCCGGCAGTCCGCCCAGGCTCCCTTCCTCGACCTCTTCGGAGTTATCCCAGTTTTTGATCGCGCCGTCCTTGTTGAATTCGGCCGGTGAAAACAGTGCCTCCCCCAGATCCCCGTAGAGCAGGTCGGCCTCGAACCCGGCCTTTTCATTGGCGCTGGTGTAGCGCCGCAGCATGGCCTCACCGGGGAAGTCGAAGTGGTCCGGGCGGTTCTCGTTGGCCATGTGATTGAAGACCATGTCGGCGTAGGCACGCACCCCCACGGCGGCCAGGGCGTCCACGGCGCCTTTCAGGTCGGCCTTGCGGCCGAGGAACGAGCGCAGGACGCGGTAGTCCCTCGGCTGATAGCGCTGCCACCACTCCGGGCCGAATTCATCGCTGTACAGCGGCGGCGGGAACAGCACTGCACCAAAGCCCAGTTCCGCAATTCGTTGGGCGTTGTGTTCTATGTCGCTATAGCGCCAGTCAAAGGCGTGGAGTATGACGTCGCGCATGGTTGCTCCTTAGGGCACCCAGATAAAATAAATCCGTCCCAATTTTTCTTGCTCACCGTCTTATGTCCTATGTCGGGGGCAGCCCGCCCTGCTGTGTCCGGTTATTCCGGACGATATTGAGAGATGAATAGCCTGTTTTCATAGTCGTACCACGGCGAGCAATTATGCCACTTTAACCTCATAAACCACGACGAATACTTCTTGGCTGCCTCCATCAAATGCCTCATTGTTTCTTTGCTGGCACTTTCTCCGAACATGACTCCAGCCAAAGAATTTTGGAACGGAACATAGACTTCATCTTCGCCGCTAACAAGAGCAACGATGCGCCATTCCCGCTCGTTTTCCCAATCCGTCATCTTTTCGAAGAACAAACGTTTGCGGTGAGCCACGACATGCTGCAATAGGTATTGATCCCTTCCAACGGTCTCAAAACTTTCAAGATCAATCATGTACTGTTGCTCGTCCGGCGAGAACAAGTTTGGAACGATAGGTCTATTAACGTACTGCACAGATTCGTAGAACCGCGGTGTTGATTCGTTAAATCTCGCTCGGGTCGCATTCAGGAATTGATCCGTCCTAAAGATTAGACAAACGCCTCTATGACCACCTCCATACTGAGCCCACATTCTAGGCTTACAGTAGCCTCTCTTGAAAATATCATTTATATGATTTCCGGTAAGTGGTGGGCTATCCGTGCAAAAGCAAGCCAATCGAGCGGTTGACTTAATCGTCGAAGACAACCAATCAGACATGCTCTGAGCAGTGGCGTGGTCGAGATTTCTACCATTTACGGCAATTCCGACACTAAAGTGCCAATCCTTGCTCTCTTTCGGATCATTCGTATTTCGATAGCGTCCCAACCTAATCGAGCCAGATTCCAAGATCTTTCGGGCAGTTTCTGACGACGTGTAGTGATAAAGATATAAGCTCGGATCATTGGCGTATTCGATCATGTCTTATCCATTGTTTTGTATCGCCCAACGGGCGAGCCATTGACCTGCTGATTTCAGGGCAGGTCAAGGGTTTGGTTGAAAACTCGCTTTTTTATAAAATTTTATTTTTCTAGAGACAGCCCCCGCTATTCTTCACGGTGCTATTTTATCAGCAAGCTCTCTCTGTAATGTTCAGCAGGTGACTCCTTGTTAATTTCCACAACCTTATCAAAATTTTCTCTAATAACTTTTTCAATTTCGTCAATGCTTGCCCTAAAGAACTCTTTCCTATTGTTGAGCTTGTTGATGCGGTTAGCATGGAAGTGTTCATGAAGTTTCGCCTCCAAAGATGGGGCGTTATCCGAAAAAATCATCGCATGCACATCGAACACGAAGGGTACTGAAGCATCTCCAAGTTCATCAACACGCTCCATTGGCTCAAGTCTTCTTGTCATTCCGATCTTATGAACATTTTCACCGAAGGAACCTATATTTGAAATTACGTAAACATATCCTGCTTTGGCGTTCTGTTCTCTGTAATCTATCAACTTCTCTTCCTTATCTAATTCAGCAAACTGATTTTGGATTTCATCGATCTTTGCTTGGACATTTGCCGCCTCCGGTGTCCCATTTACTAGCTTAAGACGCGCTTCAAGCTCTTTCAGCGCTGCTCTGAAGTGTTTCCGTTCTTTCTCTATTTTCTCCCGCGCAGCCCTGATTTCCTGCTCAAGTTTTTGCTGTTCCCTCAGTTCCTCCCTAGTTTTCTTCTGTGCTTCCTTTTCCTCTTGCTTCTTCTTCTGAAATTCATGTGCTAGATGCAGCTCATTGACTTTTAGATTTTTGTAGGCATTGGATATTTCTACCTGCATGACTCGACCAAGCTTATTCATCGCATCAAACGATTGATTAATTCTTTTCTCGCTAAGTTCGATGTTGTTGAACTTCACATTGTCAACACAGTAATCACACTCATTGTTGAATGCCCTGAGAACGAGTTTTATCATGTCATTTACAAGTTTTCTTCCTTGTGCTTGGCTATTATTAACCGTCCAGTTTTGATTACCAATTGCTGCTTCTCCACTCTTAATAAGGTTCTTTTGTTTCTCACGGATACTGTCTAGGTTGTCTTTATACTCTGTACTTGAAGTGAAACTGAATTTTGGCAGGTACAATGCAAAACTCTCAAGAAGTAAATGCTCTTCAATAACCAGTATTTGCAAGCGTTTCTCTTCATATTCATTATGTAATGCCTCATTTGTCTTAGCCATGTCTTCACAACTTTTGTTTTTGTCCGCTAATTCCTTTTCAGCGTCTTCTATCATTTTTCCGATTTCCATTAGATCTAATGCTTTCATTTCAGTGAGAACACTTTTAATCTGGGCATTTTCAATTTTTAGCCGCTCACATTCTTCCTTAAGCTGTGGACCCCTGAAATAATCTGATAACGACATTTTTGTAGCTCCTTGATTCATATTGTACTTTCAACTCGTACTTAGAGCAGACGACATTTGTCATCTACATGTATATGCAATTCACTGCTTGGTATATGCCGTTATCTATATGTAGATACCTTGTCTGTCATCTACATGTGGATGTTTTTTCTGTTTTTTCAACTTATCCTTGTTTTACTCCGAACAGATGTACTCCTGATCCCGCTCTATCTCTCCTTTCTCGAAGCCGAGAGCGCTGCCAACAATTCGCGCAATGATCCGGGCGATCTCCTCTTCGTCAGGGTAGGCGAAGCGGTCAACGGCAAATTGCGACATCAGTCTCAAGTTCGCAGGCGTTGCTTCATTTTCTGCCATTACAAACTATCTTTAAACTTCAAATAACTCGCGTGAAAGCCATTGTTTTCTCCAATATTTTGTAAAACCAATGAACTTATCTTTGTATACTCCTGAGATAAAACAGAGTCAATGAGTTAAATAACGCTGTTTAACTTGGTTGGTTTCATGGTTTTGTTTACTGCATCTCCATCAAAAGGCCACTCTGGAGAACGGGTGATGTTTTTTTACGTAACAAAGCAAAACCCGTGCGTATTTCTCAAACAAATTGCATTATTCTGGAGCTTTTAGTATAGTCATCCGCTCATATTTATTATCATCTCCGCCACAAGGAATATCCCGATGAAAACGATTCTCTCCGGCAATGAAGCCATCGCCCGCGGCGCCTATGAGGCCGGCTGCCTCGTGGCGTGCGCCTATCCCGGCACCCCCTCCACCGAAATACTCGAAAACACGATCAAGTACAAAGAGATCGATTCTTCCTGGGCTCCCAACGAAAAGGTGGCGCTGGAAGTCGCGATCGGGGCTTCATTCGGCGGCGGCCGGGCACTCTGCACGATGAAACATGTCGGCGTCAATGTGGCGGCCGATCCACTCTTCACCCTTGCGTACACCGGCGTTCGGGGCGGTCTCGTGCTGGTCGCAGCCGATGATCCGGAAATGCACTCTTCCCAGAATGAGCAGGACAGCCGCAACTACGCCCGGTTTGCCAAGGTGCCGATGCTGGAACCGTCCGATTCCCGGGAATGCAAGGAATTTACCCGCATCGCGTTTGAACTGTCCGAGCAATATGATGCACCGGTCATGCTCAGGAGCAGCACCCGCATCTCCCACGGCAAATCGGTCGTCGAGCTGGGTGAACGGGTTACCGGTCTGCCGCAGCCGAAACTCGAAAGAGATCCGGCCAAGCTGGTGATGCTCCCCGGCAATGCCAAGGTCCGCCATCCGCTGGTAGAGCAGAAACTTCGGGATCTTTCCAGTGCAGCTTCAACGATGCCGCTCAACCGCCTGGAGATCCGCGATCAGGCGATCGGCATCATAACCGCGGGAATCTGTTATCAGTATGTCCGGGAAGTGCTGCCGGACGCTTCAACCCTCAAGCTCGGCATGGTGCACCCGCTGCCGCACGATCTGATCCGTGAATTTGCTTCAAAAGTCGATAAACTCTATGTCATCGAAGAGCTTGACCCCTTTATCGAAGATCAGGTCAAGGCGATGGGGATCGCAGCGGTCGGCAAGGAAATCATCTCCCTGTGCGGCGAGTTAACTCCCGGCCGTCTCCGGAGCGCCTTCGGCCTGCCTCAGCCGGCGGTCATCCCGGCCGACAAACTGCCCGGCCGCCCGCCCAACATGTGC
>JBAQPK010000541.1:0-4628 GCA_049305715.1 Desulfuromonadaceae bacterium
GGTCACGTCAAATTTCTTCTCAACCGCATCAAGGACATTAAGCGACTCGGCCATAACCTCTGGACCGATGCCGTCGCCCGCTAGAACCGCTATTTTATACGTTTTGCCCATAAACCCTCCGGAAGTCACATCACAATTTCAATCTCTCCATAATAATTTTCAAAGCACTGTTTTGTCAAACTAAAAGCACAACTAAAAGCACAGGTACCGTAACCGGGAGGATAATGCAAGATTCAATAATTGTTCACGCGAAGGCGCGAAGGCGCTAAGAAATATTGAAGAACGTGCCGAGTCAGAATTGAAATATCGTAATTGCAAAAGGCGGCCAATCGGCCGCCTTTGCTGTTTCTGCGTCTGTATAACCTCCAGGGTCAGGCACGACATTCGGACATGCGCACAGATTCCGTTGAACCTTTATCTTCCCCAGGCTGCCATCCGGCATACCTACTGCTATACGGCTTCCTCCAGCTCAAACCTTTCCGCCAACGGGTAAATCCCCTCGGGTTGCGACAGTTCGGCAGGGTACCAGGCCATCTCTGACAGAAGAGTTTTTACTTCTCTACCGGGGACCGGCCGGCTGAAGAGATACCCCTGCATCTCTTCACAACCGAGACTGAGTAAAACACTCAACTGATCAGCGGATTCGACTCCTTCGGCAATCAGCTGCAGACCGAAACCGCGGGCAATGCCGACTATTGCGCTGATGATCGGCGAAGTGCCCTGTCTTTCGGACAGGTCGCGGACAAAAGATTGATCGATCTTTATGGCGCTGATGGGGAAGCTGCGGAGGTAATTGAGTGAAGAATAACGAGTGCCGAAATCGTCGATAGCAATTCTCACACCTCGACTGCGCAATAAGCGCATTTTTTCATAAACTCCGCTTGTTTCGCACAGCAGCAGGTTTTCCGTGATTTCGACTTCAAAAGTCTCTCCCGGTATGCCGTATCGGTCTATCGTCGAGCAGATCCGCTCGACGACGTCGTTCCGCTCGAATTCGCTCGGGGAAAAATTAACCGCCAGCCGCAGTTCCTTAAAACCGATGGCCCGCCAGGCGGCCATGCAGGTGCAGGCTTCGGTCAACACCCAGTCGGTGATAGAGGCGATCAGACCGGTCTCCTCTGCAAGCTCGATGAAGCTGCCCGGGCTCAAGAGCCCATGAACCGGGTGACGCCAGCGCAGCAGGGCCTCCACACCGACCATCCGCTTGCTTATGACGTTGATCTGGGGCTGGAAGTACAACTCAAACTCATCATGTATTAAAGCCTGGCGCAGCTCATTCTCCAATACGAGCCGATCCTGATAGCAGGAACTGATTTCCGGTGAATAAATGGTATAGCTGTTCTTGCCGTTCCCCTTGGTCTTGTACATGGCGATATCGGCATTGCGGATGAGCGTATCGGCATCCTCACCGTCCCGTGGGTAGATGGCGATCCCTACGCTGGCGGTCGCGCGGAATTCATTCCCCACGAGAATGTAGGGCGTCTTGAAATCATTGATAATTTTATCGGCAATGACGGTGGCATCATTGACGTCACCCAGATCTGTTATCAGGGCGGTAAACTCGTCACCCCCCTGCCGGGCAAGAGTATCACCGGCCCGGATACAGCCGTGCAGTCGCTGCGCCACGTTCCTGATCATTTCATCCCCTACGGTGTGCCCGTGGGTATCGTTCACCAGCTTGAAACGATCCAGGTCGATAAACATGACCGCCAGACCCTCGCCATTCCTTTTTGCCTGAATAATGGCCAGTTCAAGCCGGTCCCGGAACAGGCGGCGGTTCGGCAAATGGGTAAGGTGATCATGAAGGGCCTGGAAATTTATGGTCTCTTCCGCCAGCTTTCGCTCGGTGATGTCCCGGGCGACACCGTACGTACCGAGATAGCGTCTCGTCTGCTCAACGGTATCAGATGGCCCGGTGTTACTCTCATACATTCCGAAAGCGCTCAGCATCGTAACGACCTGAGTGTCCTCGAAAATCCGGTGACTACTCCCTTTCTTGCATTTCAGGCGGATTTCCAGATTCGTCGTTGCGCGGTGGTCGGTGCGCTTTTCGTTAAAGGCGTATGTGGCCCGCTCCCGGTCGTCATCGTGAACAATGGTAAAATAGGGGCTGCCGATCAACTCCTCTCTGGTAAACCCGAGAAGCGATTCAACCCGCCCGTTGATAAAGGTGAAGCAGCCCGTCCTGTCCAGGGTATAGATAATATCCGGCGATATCTCTATCATGAAGCGGTGCAGCCGTTCCGACCGCTCAAGGCGCGCCGCCATCAGGACACTGTTCCGCTGCAGCTGCCGGTTATGCAGGACCGTACTTACCTTGTGCCGGATATCGTCAGGATCGAAGGGTTTGCGCACGAACTCGGCCGCCCCCTGACGCAGCGCCTTGATGGCCGAATCGATGCAGTCGTTCCCGCTCACCAGGATAACGCCGGTGGATTTCCGGTGAGATCTGATCCAGTCGAGGATTTCCAGACCGGAAATATCGGGCAGGTTTATGTCGAGCAGCACAAGCTCGATCTCGTTGCTTTTTAACAGCGCAATCGCTTCCACACCGCTCCCGCACTCCAGGATGCTCCGCCCGTCGCTTTCCAGAAGGCGGCGCAATCCCGAACGCATCGAAGGCTCATCATCGACTATCAGCAGCTGCTTATCAAGGAGGTCCTCCGTCATCTCCGGCCCCATCTTCACAAGACTGATCATATGACCTCCTTTTGCGCTTGAGCTAATCGAATGATAAACGTTGTCCCGTTTTCCGGGGAACTGCTGCAGGTGATCTGTCCGCCAAGCCTGTCCACCAGTGATGCGACTATTGACAAGCCTACTCCGGAATTGTCAGGCCGGCGATCCGGCGCCAGGGGCTGAAAGAGCCGTTCCATGACATCCGGCGGTATCCCCGGTCCGGAGTCGCTCAGCCGTATCTCGACACGGTTGCCGGCAATTTCCTCCCCCGCGGCACGGGAAAAAATACGGAGACGGCCACCCTTGGGCATGGCTTCGGCACTGTTCTTCCAGAGGTTGAAAAGAATCTGTTTGAGGCTGTCCCGGTCACCCTTTACAGAGGGGAGGTCGGGGGCCAGCTGCTTCTCGATGACTATTCCGCGCGTTTCGAATAACGATTCTCCGTAGAGCACCAGCATCCCTTCGATCAGGGCGTTGATATTGACGGTCTCGACAGGCAATGGCTGCTCCGGTTGATGATCGTTCAGCCTGCGGACGATACGTTCGACACGGAAGATCTCCTCTTTGAGGATGTTCAACTCCTGCCGGACATCCGCACCATCCCCGAGTTTTTCGGCGAAGATATTCAGATAGTTATTGATGATGCCGAGAGGATTGACCGCTTCGTGAACGACCTTGCGGGCTTTTTGTTCGAATTGGCGGGTGAGCTCCGCCGATACCATCCGGTCACGCTGCTGCAAGGCACGGAAGGATTCCAGGCTTCCGGCCGCCAGCCGGGCAAAGCCGGTCATCCACTCCAGCTCCCCCTGCTTGCCGGCATACTGCTCTTCCGACAGGCCGAAAACCATGACACCGGTATGATGCGCGTCGCCGCCCATCGGAATGCAGAGCAGACCCTTGCTGCCAAGCAGGCGCGCCAGCTGGATGTCAATAAGGGAAGGGTCCGATTTACGTTCCGCGGTAAAAGAGGAGCACGGCTGCTGTGTCTGTAGCGCCGCTGCGGCCAGGCTCCGGCCCTGGTCAATGGATATTTCCAGCCGCGTCAGCAGGGGAGGCTGTCCCGGGCTGTCCGCGGCCACAAGCACACCCCTGTCGCGCTGCTGGACAAAAAAGACCGGCCGGTTCAGGCCAAACAGCAGACGGGCTGTTTCACGCAAGGTGCCGAATAGTTCAGCCTCGCTGGAAATGGCGATCAGGTTCTGCTGCAGAGGCAGCATTACGGCCTGATTCCTGACCAGCGCATCCAGGTGTTCCCGGGTGGCATCCCGTTCATCTTTATGAGGCGGTGCCGGATTGGGATGGCTGTTTTTTCGGCCGGGAAGGGGTATCTCCGTCATCCGCATCCGCAGGCCGAGGGAAGCGGCACGTTCGGTCGCCCAGGCCCGGGAAGAGACGCAGGCCCTGACAACAGCCGCGGTTTCAATGCCGGGAAGAGCAGTGGTGTGGAGAGCATCCTGCAAAAGGTCGCCACGGGTCATAACCTCCTCTGCTCTTCCGTCGAGGTTATGGGCGGTCCAGACAATCCTGCAGAGTAGATCCGCGGTTCTGATCTGCTCCGCCGGAAAGTTGTGAAACAGGACGGCATCGGACATAAAGGAGGAAAACTGCCAGCTATCCACCAGCCGGGCGCCGAGTTCAGCTTTTTCCTGCCCGGACAAGGCGGGAACGGTGTCGCCGAACCCGGCCGTTCCGCCGACCAGCAGCAGCTGGCCGATGTCGTGCAGGAGAGCAGAGAGATATGCTTTTTCAGGGGCCTGGTAGCCGACCGATTCGGCCAGGGATCTTGCCAAGGCGGCAACCCGGAGTGAATGGCACCAGAAGCCGGGATAATCAAGATTCCGCTCATAGAACGGCTGCAGCTGAAGACTCTGCACCGTCAGGCAGCTCGCCAGACTCTGCAGAAGCGGCAAACCGAGTGCTGCCATGGCTTTTTCCAGGCTGATGGGGGG
>JBAQPK010000542.1:0-3836 GCA_049305715.1 Desulfuromonadaceae bacterium
AAATCTCTGACAGCATATTCTCAAATTTGAGACGTTCCCCCAGTGACTCTTGCAAACGCAGAGCGTCTTGAACCTGCATTTCCAACTCATGGATCCGGGCGCTGGCTCGGGAATCCCAGGGAGGGTCTTGGGCAGAGTCTTCAGCTATGGTCGATTCGTTACTTGCAGTTGCCGAAGAGGTGCTTCCGGGGGTGCTCTTCATGGTTAGATTCCCTTTAAATATAAATTGTCGAGAGAGTAAAGATAACAATGTTTTGTCAAATTGCTACCGATGTCGGGTTAAGTCAAGAGTTTCCAGGAGGCTATATAGGCTCTTTACCGAACAACATTCCAGTTTTTTCTGAAATGTCCTGACCGGCTGTTAGCTCGTGTTTACCGATGCTCGGTTCAAAGAAACGGTATCCCGGGGACGCAGGGCCGAAGGGGTGAACCCTGGGATCAGATCCAGTTCTCGGCACCGAAAGCCTTCCTGATTAGCGTGCACTGTCCACTGTGTGAGGTTGGATCAGAACTCCGTTTTAACGAAATTAGCAGAATTTACCTAATTTAGCAACCTGTTGCTAAACCGACGATGGAAATGTCAGCTTTGGATTACCTATTACCAGTTCCCCGTCAAAAAATAGCGAGCAATTGTAGAGCATTAGTCGCTAATTCTAATGAGAGTTGTGGGCTTGGCACAAACACTGCTAAGTCTATTGCGAACGGTCGAGCCAGTGCTGCCGTTCGAGTATTGTGGGGACAGAGGATTTCGGCAACGCCGTAAAGGCTTTCATCGAAAAGGAAACAGCCGCATTGTCTGAGGCGTACAACTCGTGCGTTAAGTTTTTGCCGATTGGCTTTCAGGCAACTCCTAGATGGAAAATGAACATTGTTAGTAGCTTGCTTAGTCAACTAATGGAAAGGAGATAAGAAGGAGTGCTTAAAGAGTAGGTGATTTGGGAGATAAAAATGAATATTGGACCCACTAACTTAATGGAGAGGAGAGCCATCTCTAAAAGGACAAATCAAGTATTCAGGTGGTTGAAGATCGAGTAGCGGCATCAGTTTAGTGAGACCTTACAATGGGGAGGTTTAAAATTATCGATTCTTTTAGAGGGAAGAGCAAGTGCAGGCGTGTTCCGATTGTTACTGCGGTGGTGGCCAGCTTGGCTTTTGGATCTGTGGCGACTTCAAATGCGTTCGAGATCAACACGGGTAACCCTGATCTGTTTCTGGCCTGGGGGAATAGCATCCGGTACAACATCGGTATGCGAATGTTGGACAGAGACAGCAAGATCGCCAACACGGCTTCGTCCGATGAGGGTGATTACAAGTTTGGACAAGGGGACCTGGTGACGAACCGGGTCGACTTGATGTCAGAGCTGGATTTCGCCTACAAAAAACAAGTAGGCTTCCGCGTAAGTGGCGCTGGTTGGGCTGATTTGGCGTACAATGACAAAGTCAAGACCAATCCGACCCTGGCCAATCGTGGCAGCTATTCCAGCGGCAGGTACAACGATCACACAAAACGCTACTTCATGGGGCCTTCAGGCGAACTTCTGGACGCCAATGTGTGGGGAACGTTCGATATTGGCGGCATGCCGGTAAATATTGCGGTAGGGCGCCAGACCGTCCTGTGGGGTGAGGCGGTCGTCCAGTCCACCCAAAGCATTTCGTATGCCCAGGCCCCGATCGATGCCATAAAAGCCCTTTCCACCCCCGGCGTCGATGCGAAGGAAGTCTCGATGCCGATCAACCAGTTGTCGGCAAAAATCCAGGTGACTCCCGAATTGGCCCTGGCGGGACAATACTATATGGAATGGCGAGAGTCGCGGTTGCCGGAAGGCGGCACTTATTTGGCTGGCACCGATTTTATCCTCGAAGGCCCGGATCGCTTTTCACTTGCTCCCGGCACGTTCCTGCAGCGTCAGCATGCGGTAACACCGGGTGATTACGGCAATTTTGGTCTTAGCGCCCGGTGGAGTCCCGCATGGCTGGAAGGGACTATCGGGGCCTATTACCGGGTGTTTGACGAGATATCTCCCTGGGTGAGTCTGGACATCGCCAATAAGACGTACCGGGCAGTTTACGCCAAAAACGCCCAACTCTTCGGCATCAGCTTCGCGAAGCAGTTATTAGGCTTGAGTTTCGGTTCGGAATTTAGCTACCGTAAAGACGCGGCCTTGAACAGTTCAATTGCCAATGGAAGCCTCGACGGAGCACGTGGCGACACAATCCATATCCTGGCAAATGCGATTGGCAGCTACGGTCCGACGCCGTTCTGGTCCACATCCTCCGTAATAGCTGAATTTGCCTACAGTAAGTATGTCTCTGTCAATTCCAACGAAAATCTGTTCAATGCCTGTTATAAAAAGGCCCCGGGCTCCAATACCGCGGAATTCGGTTGTGTGACAGATGACAACGTGGTGGGTTTTCTCAAATTCACCCCTTCGTGGGTAGCAGTCGTGCCGGGCTGGGATCTTGAGATGCCCATGAGCGTCTCGTACGGCATAATGGGCAACGGCGCAACGCTGGGCGGTGGCAACGAGGGGGCAGGCTCCTATGGCCTGGGTGTGAACGCTATTTACAACACCCTGCACACGTTCGGCCTGGCCTATAACGGCTATCTTGCAACCTACAAGGACAATGGCACATCCATTACCGCGAGCAACGGGTCACAGCTCCAGGACCGTGACTGGCTGTCATTTACGTACAAGTACGCTTTCTAGGGCTGCTGGGGAAGAAATCACTATCAACAAGTCATAAGCATTCAAAGGAGACCATATGAGACTCTCAAACATCATCATCGCCGCCGCAGTGGTGGTAGCATCGTACGCAGGGGGAGCCCAGGCCGGACTTCCCGACAATCTCACCCCCATCGGTGCAGAAAAAGCAGGCAACAAGGAAGGCACCATCCCGGCCTGGACAGGAGGCTATACCGGTCGTCCGGCAGGGTTTGTCAAGGGCAGCGGCAGGCTGCCGGACCCATTCGCCAGCGACAAGGTCCTGTTCTCGATCACTGCCAAGAACATGGACAAATTCGCCGACAAACTGAGCGATGGGCAAAAGGCCATGCTGAAAAAATGGCCGACCTTCCGGATGGACATATATCCGACCCGCCGCTCGGCGTCCTATACCGAGAGCTTTGTCGAGAATACGGCCAAGAATATGACCCGCTGCTCAACCAAAGATGGTGGACTGACCCTGGACACCTCGAAGGGGTGCGGCCACGGGATACCCTTCCCGATACCCAAGACCGGCAACGAAGTGATGTGGAACCATTTATGCCGTCCCGCGCTCCCCGCGTATATCTTCAAAGGCGCTGGGTACTATGTAAAACCGTCGGGCGAGATAGTTACCACTCAACAGAGCATGATGTACAAAGAGCATGGCTTTTACGATCCGCGCCGAAAAAATCCGGACCAGTATTGGTTTTACCGGGGGGAGTATCTCGGCCCGGCACGTATCCTTGGACAGTCCACTACAATTTATGACAATTTCAATTCACATATCGGACGTCGTGCCTATTCGTACCAGCCGGCCTCGCGCCGCGTAAGGCTGGCGCCGGATATGGCAGCCGACATGCCGATTTCCCAAGTGGGCGGAGTCTACGTCTATGACGACGCAGACATGTTCTCTGGGCCGATGGACCGGTTTGACTTCAAGCTGATTGGCAAGAAAGAGATGTACATCCCCTACAACGGCTACAAGCTTCATTTAACTACCAAAGATCAGCAGCTTCGGCCGGGTCATGTCAACCCGGATCTGATGCGCTATGAATTGCACCGTGTATGGGTGGTCGAAGCAAAATTGAAGCCCGGTAAGCGTCATATCTACAGCAAACGCATGATTTACTA
>JBAQPK010000543.1:0-6799 GCA_049305715.1 Desulfuromonadaceae bacterium
ACTCTGGAGTGACATGGCAGGTCGAAAACAGCCGTTTTCTGCCGCGTTGCGTAACATTTCCCTTACGGCAAGCAACCTTAATCGTGGATACAAGGGCCGCTTGAAATTGACCGCGGACATCCCTGCAACAAGAGGTGCTCCCACCCACATCTCTCTTTCAGGTAGTATGCGGCTCCCCCAACAGGGAATATCGCTACTGGAAGAAACTGCCCTGGATTGTGATCTGTCGGTAAAACAGGCTGAAATTGGCAGATTCTGGCCCTATTTCGGACGGTTTGTACCGTTTGGCAACACCGGTGGCAGACTGGATTTTGTAACCAGCCTAAAGGGCAAGCTGCAGGATTTTTCTGCGAAAGGAAAAGTTCTGGTCAATGGCGCAACCGTCCATTGGCCAAAGGTATTTCATGCGTCCCTTGCTCCAAAATCCTTTCAACTTGAGTATACGATGGCTCTGACCAAGGAGCTGATTGATATCTCGGCTGTAGACATCGGCATGGAAGGGTTCAGGATCAAGGGGAATTTCCGGATGAAGGACTACCTGGCCAAAGATCCGCACATCTTCGCCAAAGCAAGCACACCGTCAACATTCCGCTACGAAGATGTCAGAAATTATGTGCCGTACGGGATAATCGATAGCGACACCGCCGACTATATTGAAAACAAGATTAAAACCGGAATCTTCAAGCTTGAAACCGGAGTTCTGGAGGGGCGGTTAAGTCAGATTACCCACATGGAGATCGGCCAGAACAACAACACCCTCATGATTCGCGGGCCGGTAGAAAAGGGGGTACTGAGTTATGGCCCGAAAGCGCCGACATTCAACAATTTGAAGGGAGTTATTGAACTTAAGGGTAAAAACTTCAACCTGATCGGCATGACCGGAAACTTCGGGACCTCTCCCTTTTCGTTGAACGGATCGATCACAGAATACAATACCGACAAGCAGGGCGAATATCCTATCAGAATGGATATCGCACCACACCCCCCTGAAATGGCCTGGCTAGCAAATTTTGCCGGCATTAAACAACTTGAATACAGCAACAGTTCTTCATTACGGCTGACCGGAAGCGGCCATTATTCAGCCTACAGGCTGAACGGTGACTGGGATCTCAAGCAGGCCACCTATTCGCTCCCCGGCTATGTCAGCAAACCGCTCTCAATGCCCCATACGCTCAAATTCAGTACGGTTATCGGCAAGGAGTCAACCAAAGTCACATCGGTGGTCTATAATCTTCAGCCGATGGTTGTTACCGGCAGCGGACTGATCGGCTATGGAGAAAAGCCGTATCTCGGCTTCGATCTTCAGACCAACCGGTTCGTAATGAATGAAACGGTGCCTATTCTCTCCATGTGGAAGCAGTACAAGCCGCGGGGAACGGTACAGGCTCATATCCGGGGCGGTGGGGACCCGGCCGATCTGAGCGCCATGGATTACCATGGCACTGTTGACCTCACCCGGTTGAGCTTCCAGCCTGATGAGCGCCTGAAACAGATCAGTGGCATCAGCGGTTCGATAACATTCAAAGGCAACAGCCTGGAAACCTCCGAAATTGCAACCCGCTACGGCAGTTCCGTGATTACCATGAAGGCCGCCATCAAGAGCCTCAAAAACCCTGAAGGAGACATCACACTCTCCTCGCCGCAGTTCTACCTGCGCGACATGAACAGCGCCGAAAGTCGTCCCGATGTTAGTATCAAACGATTTAATTCAAGCTTTACACTGCGTAAAGATGCCATCGTCCTGCACAGTGTGTCCGGTCTGATCAATGCATCCAATTTCAGCCTGAGCGGTATATACCTGACCGGCCGCACCCCGCAGGCAACCCTGTCGGTGACGTCGTCAAAACTCGATCTGGATGAACTGCGCATGTTTATTTCACCGGCACAAAAGGGGGATAGTCCCCAGACTCCGGGGCTGGATATAAAGATTACGCTGAATGTTGAGGCGGGAAATTTCGGAAAATTGGCATTCAGCAAATTGAACGTTTCTGCACAACAGGATAAGGGCACGGTTTACCTGCAGAATCTGACTGCCGGAATGCTGGGGGGGAAAGTATCGGCAAAGGGGAGGATTGCTCCCGGGGGGGAGCTGGGAGACCGCTATGACCTGACTCTCGACATTTCCCGGGCCGACGCTGAAAAACTGTTCGAGGCACTCGACATCTCCCGTGAGGTTACGGGCACTTTGGCACTTCATGGTAATCTGACGGCACGGGGGAAAACCCTTCTCGATATAAAAAAGAGCGCTTTAGGGAATATCCGATTAAACATGAGCAATGGAACATTGAGAAAATTCAGTACGCTTTCCAAGGTTTTTTCCATTTTAAATGTTTCCCAGCTGCTCAAGTTCAAGCTGCCCGACATGGCCTCAGGTGGTATGCCCTACAGCAGCATTAAGGGGAGCATATCGGTTAAAGAAGGTCTTCTGGCCACTCAGGATCTCTTCATAAGCAGTAATGCCATCAACATCTCGATAGTCGGAACTGCGGATATTGTTAAAGAAGATCTGAACCTTACCATCGGAGCCCAGCCGTTACAGACAGTTGACAAGGTCGTCAACCGGATTCCAATCGTTGGCTGGCTGTTGACCGGGAATGACAAGGACTTGCTGACCGCTTATTTCGAGGCGAAGGGGAAATGGTCCGACCCTCAGGTCAGCGCCATTCCGGTGAAATCTATCGGCAAGGGGATACTGAATATTTTTATCAGGACATTTCAATTGCCGGTGAAGCTGTTTACTGACACCGGTGAAGTAATCATGGGTCAATAGATATTCATGACATAATTATTTTAATGTGATAATCTCATCGAGCAAATATGTGAACCACTAAACCCAAATATGGGGATAACAATGAATCGAAAAGAGGCCATAATCACTCTCACAAAGGTCAAGCCTGAACTATCCGCGCGCTTCGGTGTCGCACGTCTTGCTCTTTTCGGCTCAACGGCCCGTGATACTGCAAACTGGGAGAGTGATATTGACATACTGGTATCGTTTAACGGCATAGCATCTTCTGCACAATATTTTGGTGTCCAGTTTTTGCTGGAAGATCAGCTTGGCTGTAGAGTTGATCTTGTGACAGAAAAGGCCCTGCGACCGGAACTGCAGCCCTATATCATGCAGGAGGCAATCTATGTCTGAAAGGGAATGGGGTTTCTATCTGAATGATATGATCACATTCTGTGAAAAGGTGCTTTTATATACAGCAGGACTTGATCTGCAAGGATTTGAAGCAGACGAAAAGGCCTACGATGCAACACTAAGAAAGCTGGAATTGATCGGTGAAGCTGCTACACATATCCCCGAAACTGTACGCGAACGATTTTCAACCATTCCCTGGCGACAGGTTGTGGCAACCCGAAACCAATTGATTCACGGCTATCTGGGAATAGACAACGACATTCTCTGGAGCATTATACAAAATGATATTCCTCTTTTGCTGAATGAATTAAAAAAGACCCTACGATAATTCACCTCACCGCTAACTCCACGAGTTCCCGATACACCCTTTCCGTTCCAAAGTCAAAAAACAACACCCCGTAACACTTCTGTCCGTAACCTCAGGGCGCACTACAATTATTATCCCAGATACGGCTGTTGAACCGCCGAACACGCCGAGGAACGCCGAGAAAACCAAGCATTTTTTAGAAAAACCGACCAACCTTTTTGATTAAACAAATATTTCCCCGAAGACTTTGATTTATCGGCCTGTATCTGCGCTCATCGGCGGTTAACTGTTTTTTTAGAATTATTGAAATCAGGTTACGAAGCCGGTTCACAGTTGGTGACCTGCTCAGAAAAAATCCCTCCTGAACTTCAGGAGGGATACTATAATCATCTACAATTTTAACTTCGCTACGACCTACCCCCCTGCCCTCTGTTTGTAGACATAGAAGCACTGGAACTCAGTCGTACCAGTTGGCAAATCAGAAGGTTGTTCCAGTCCCGCCGCTGGTACCGCCGGTTGATCCGGTAACACCGGGTGTGATCTGCGGCGTCACGACCAAGGTGACTGGCGCTACATAGTCTGTTGGAGTGGCAGTCGCGGTCACCGTACTGCTTGCTATAGTAACTGCTGCAGTTACAGCGGTTGTAAAAGTTGCAGCAATGGCTGAGGTGACAACAGCGCCCTCTCCTCCTGTGATAGTCGTTAGTGCAGCAGTAGCTCCAATATTCAGCATTGTGGCGCTGGCATCCACCACGGTAGCGGCAATGGTCGACGCTGTAGCAGCCGGAATATTAATATTCGTGTTACTGGTATTATTGATAGTGGCAACCGCAGAAGTAACAGCGGCCTGCAACGACGTGGTAAGCCCTGCCGGCGTCTGAAGTGTTGCCGACATTACGGCAGGTTTGGCAAGCTCGACAGCAATAGCCTGCATCGTCTGAGCCTGGATCGACGCAATCTGGGCAGAGGAGATAGTGGCTGAACCGGCACTGGTAGTAACCGATTGCGTCATGGCATACACCGTGGATTCCATGGATTTAGCCAAGAGGAGTATCGCCGGGCTGGCGGTGGTTGAGATATCAGTATCGAACTTGGCACCGGCGGGCATGAGTGCTTCAAGTTTAGCCTTGACAGAACCTGTCGTGTCGAGGGCAACCAGTGTGGTGATCGGGGTTATGTTGGCGGAACCGGCAGGCGCAATCATCTGGATTGCAGCCTGTCCGGTCAGCTTGTCAGTACCACCCTTTGAAACCAGGATATAATCATACGTCGGTGCCGAAGGCAGGACAAAGTCTCCGGTCGTCATACTGGTAGTAGCGGATATCTCGCCGCTATCAAGGTTGAAGCGGGAGCCGCCGCTGACGTTATCGGCGAAAACAGATGCACCGAGGACCGGTCCCTGGGTCAGTTTCCCGGATGGCCCTGCCGGCGTGGTGGTGCTGCTGGTGCTGCTGCCTGAGCCGCAGCCGTACATAAGAGTTGATGCCGAAAGAATACAGAGGGACACCGCTAATTTGTTCGTAAAGTTCATTTTCAATCTCCTGTGAGTGATGTAGTGGCCCTTGGATATAATTTATCTCATTAACGATTACGTAATATAACAAAACGAGTCAAGAATTTTGTGGATTGAACGTCTCAGGGGCTGTTTCCATATCTGCCCCACGCATCCCTCAACCGATCCAGATTCCTCCTGATGTATGCCTCACTCAGGCGGTCACGGTTATAGTAGGCCCGATAGAGGGCGGTAGTCGGCTGAGGATTGATTGCCAGCGGATAGGGGGCCAAATAATTGGTACTTCCCCTTTGTTTTGCATCACTACTGTTTGAATTTTTGAGTGTCGTCTCCTGAGCATATGAAAACCCATCGGCACCGCGCACCTGTGCTGAATAAAAATGCTTCATGTCCTTTCCTAAAGTCAGCGGGAAGCTCAACTGGAGCCCCACAGCCTGCCATTTTTTGTCGTCATTTCCCTTGGTATTTTTGTAGTAAAGCGACACGGCCGTGTCACCGAAGAAACGTTTCAGTTCAAGGCTGAATCCTGTATCCTGAGCCCAGAACTTTCCCCCGGTACCTTCCACCGAGAGATCCAGAGGACTGAAATAATAGCGGTATGAACCGAGATAGAGCACAGATGTTTGATGTGAATGCACGTCCGTTCCATAGGCTTGCGTCACCCTGACGCGGTGGGCTCCGTTCCCCGGACTCCACATCGCTTCATTGAGCGTCCCGTAAATGCCGTGCAGGATCATCCCCCCTCCGAGATTGGCCATTATCGCCGCAGACGGCTTGAAGGCCTGGAAGAGCATTAATCGCTCGATCTGTGACGGATGGCGGGTGGTGCGATAGACCTTCCCGTCATCCAGATTGTCACTCCAGGAAACCGGGATATCCCAACGGGCGTTAATCACCGCACCTTTCCAGGCGTTGACCAACAGTTCCGGTTTGAGAGAAAGCAGGTAATCGAAAGCACCATATTCCGTACCAACAAAGGTGGTCAGGCCGGGGTACAACAGGAGTGAACTCTTCAGGAACCCCGAATTTCCTGTGCCGGGCAGAAAATCGGTATCATTGGTATCGGTTTCAAAACTGACCATCAGTGTATCGTTAAACGTGTCCTTTGTAATGTCGCCATTCAAGAATCTCACCGCGGCACGCAGCGTCATGGTTATGTGCACAATCGGAATGTCATGCCGTTTCAGCACCAATCGTACAGAGTCAAACTGATCCGGAGCATGGCGAGTCACGATTCCGGTCGCTACCCCCATACCATCCAGCTCGTTGTGATTGAAGCGCACATTCTCATATTCGACGACCACTGTACCCGGACTGGTCGTCCCGATGCGGACATTTAGGAAACCAGCCTGTACGAAAAGATCGCGGAGGGATGCCAGGTCTGCAGAGCTGGCGGTCCCGTCAACTGCCGATCGCACCGCAGCTGGCGGGGTGGACGTTGTTGGGGAGGGGGATGGTGATGTCGGGGGTTCGTGCGGAGACCCGGCAGCCGCTGCTGTTTCCGGCACGCTGTCGGTGTGCCGGGCAGCACGGCCATTCTTGGCGCTGAAATCCAGAGGCAAGCTCATGCCTACGGCAACATCAAAATTGCCCGGCTTATAATCAACGGAGGTTTTAGCGGTGGCGGTAAAACTGATCGGCACCTTCCAGAATTGCGGGAGCACCACCCGTGCCCCCACGTTGGTCTCCCTGGTGTCATGCTCACCGAGCAGGTACAACCAGTCATGAACCTTGAACTCAGCTCCGCCAAAGCGCCCCTTCATCCTGTTCGGTCCGCTGCCGTAACCTGCGGATACCCTGAAGCGCCAGATATCTTCCGAAACAACCACGTATTTTG
>JBAQPK010000544.1:0-6431 GCA_049305715.1 Desulfuromonadaceae bacterium
CAATAACACCGATACTCTCTTCCCAACGGAAATACGATGGTCAGTGTTGATTAACACACCACTTACGCTGAGGTTTTCGGTCGATGCCTCAAACTGGCTATTGTTTATCATCACCATAGCCTTAGAAACAAAACGAATCCTCTCGAATTTTCTATCTCCCATAGGCATTTGGCACACCTCCTCACCACCTCAAATATACTCCTTTCCATGCGACAATAACAGGTGTTTTTTCGCATCATATTTTGTTACAGTAATGTTCGGACATACTCAGGATAACCACGCCCCAGTGGCGCAATGACAAGGACATAAGCAGCGTGTTTATCAATCTCGTTTCGATTCACCCGTATCATTCACCCCAATCAATCCCGCTAGCGAACGCCTTTCTTAAGGCATATGCGTCCAAGAGTGCCGTTTCAATTGAACTCGTTGACTTTTTTCTCGGGCAGGATGCTGCGAGCTGTGCGACGAAACTTGCCGATCCTCTCCCTGTTGCTGTCGGTTTTTCGATGTACCTCTGGAACCGCGACCTCATTTGTGAAATTGCTGCCGAATTACGGCGTAGTCACCCTGCTATCAAACTTTTTTGCGGTGGTCCGGAAGTTACCGCCGATCCCGGATCCGTTACGGGCATCGGTATCTTCGACTTCGTTATTGTCGGTGAAGGCGAGGTTCCCTTTTTGTCGCTGTGCCAAACATTGGCAGATGGCGGAGATTGTTCGGAAATACCCGGAGTCCTGCTGCCAGATTCCGTGCCTCACCCTCCCCCGCCCCCTCTAATAAACCTGGATTCAATCCCGTCTCCATATCTGACAGGAGTGATTGATACGCATGCCTATCCGGGTATATTATGGCAATTATCGCGAGGATGCAGCTTCACCTGTGATTTCTGTTTTGATTCACGCGGAATCCATGGCGTACGGCATTTTTCGCTGGAGAGGCTGAAATCAGAATTACGGCACTTTGTCGCCACCGGGGTCCGGCAGATTTTCGTACTTGACTCAACCTTCAACCTGAATCCTGAGCGGGCTAAAAAACTTCTGAGGATGATTAAAAAAAGTGCCCCGGACATTCACTTTCATTTTGAGGTTCGCAATGAATTTATTGATCGGGAAATGGCACGACTCTTTGCCCAAATTGCATGTTCACTGCAAATCGGACTGCAGAGCGCGGATCGGGAGGTACTCAAACTCGTCGGACGATCGTTTGACAAGGCTGACTTCAGTGCAAGAGTCGGCCTGCTGAATGAGAGCGGCGCGGTTTTCGGTTTTGACCTTATTTATGGTCTCCCGGGAGATACTCTGGACGGTTTCAGAGGTACTCTGGACTACGCCCTGTCGCTCTATCCGAATCATCTTGATATTTTCCCGCTTGCAGTCCTGCCGGGAACACGACTGGCGTCCCGCGCAACATCCCTCCATATGCAGTGGGACTCAAAGCCACCCTATATAATCGAAGCGACCGACAGCTTCAGCCCAACCGATATGGCTGCGGCCGCCGAACTTGCTGCTGCATGTGACATTTTTTATACGCGCGGAAAAGCGGTCGCATGGTTTAATGCCGTCGCTGGGGTTCTCTCCCTGAAGCCATCTGATATACTTCATAAATTCAGCCTCTGGCTGATTGAATACAGGGGCAGCGGCACGAAAGAGTCCGATTTCAGTGATGACGACATATGGGAAATGCAGCAGCATTTTTTGAAGCACCTGTTCAGCGGCAAAAAGCTGAAACGATTCCTTCCTCTTCTGCTCGATCTGGCAACGTATCACTACCAATATGCCACAGTGCTGCTCTCTCCCTTGCCGGAATACAGCAGAGGTGCTCTGACACCTGCCAATGTATGCGATACAGGCTTCAATCTAGCTCCATCAGCCCGTATAGTTCATTTTACATACGATATTGAGGAGCTTCTTGATTGTGGAGAACCGAATATCCCCTGGATGTACGAACACCTCACACCATCGGGTTCTCAAGCAGTTATCTATCGCAATGGCGGCATGGTATGCACCGAATCACTGGCCGCCCCCTACATACTCCTGCTGGAGCAGATTCGGGATGGAAGCGGCAGAGACTGCATGTCCGATACCGTCCTGACCCGTGATGAAGCGAATGAATTTCTTGTCTTTGCTCTGCAGGAGGGACTCATTTTGGAGGCCTGAACATGTGCCCCCATCTTCCGCACTGAATGTATTATATTTCGAAAGAGGTTGCTTTTTAGTAAATGTTTTAGTATATCTCCTATTTCTTTATCACATAGTTATTTCGTTCCCATTTCGAAAGGTGTCTGATCACCATGCATGATAAAATCAAGATATTTTCCGGCAACTCAAATCCGGAACTGGCTCAGAAAATATGCGACAGTCTTGGCGTTCCACTCGGTGCAGCCCGCGTACGGCGATTTTCCGATGGTGAAGTTATGGTTGAAATCGGCGAGAATGTCCGCGGCCGTGATGTGTATGTTGTTCAGTCAACCTGTGCGCCGACCAATGATAACCTGATGGAGCTGCTGGTTATTACCGATGCGTTGAAACGGGCGTCTGCAGCCACTATAACCGCGGTAATCCCCTATTACGGCTACGCCCGCCAGGATCGCAAGGCTGCGCCACGCACTCCGATCACCGCCAAGCTGGTTGCCGATCTTATCACGACTGCCGGTGTCAACAGGGTCGTCACAGTTGACCTGCACGCCGGACAGATACAGGGTTTTTTCAATATCCCGGTCGACAACCTGTACGCCGCACCGGTTATTCTCAACTATCTCAAAGATCGTTTCAAGGGCGAACAGGTCGTCATGGTTTCTCCTGATGCCGGCGGCACCGAAAGGGCTCGCGCGTTTGCCAAACGCCTGGAATATTCACTTGCCGTTATTGACAAGCGCCGTACCGGCCCTAACGTTGCTGAAGTAATGCACCTGATCGGTGATGTTCGCGACAAGATAGCCATTATCCTCGACGACATGATCGATACCGCCGGCACTCTGACCCAAGCTGCGAAGGCGCTCAAAGCGAACGGCGCCAAGGCCATCTATGCCTGTGCCACCCATGGAGTGCTTTCAGGCCCGGCAATCGAGCGCATCAATGCTTCTGATATTGAGGAGGTTGTTTTAACCGACACGATACCTGACGGCACCAGTGCTGCCTTGACAACCAAAATCAGAATGCTTTCTGTGTCTGACCTTTTGGCAGAAGCGATTAGACGTATTCATGAGGATGAATCAGTAAGCTCACTATTTGTATAGTACACATCATGCCGATTATGAATAGGACGGGGTCGACCCGTCACTACACGTGGAGGAACGTATGCAACAGAAACAAATGAACATTGAACTGCGCACCAAGACCGGTACAGGCGTAAGCCGAAGACTTCGCATGGCTGATATGGTACCGGGTGTTGTTTACGGCAAGGGGCTTGACCCTATTACTGTCAGCATAAAGGTCCGTGATCTGCAGGAAGCGATTTCCGGTGCAGGCGGACAGAACAATCTGATCACCCTGATCGGCGGCGGAAGCCTGGACCAGAATATTGCAATTGTTGCAGATATTCAGCGTGACCCGCTCAAGCGCACCTTCAAGCACGTTGATCTCCATCGCATCAATCCGAATGAAAAACTTCGGGTCACCGTTCCTGTCATTCTGACCGGCACGGCGATCGGCGTAAAAGAAGGGGGTCTGCTCGACCTGGCTCACCACGAGCTGCATATAGAATGCCTTCCGGGTAACATTCCAGACAGCATCATCATTGATGTAACTGATCTTAAAATTGCCCACTCGATCCATATCAGCGAGATTCCGCTCCCTGAAGGTATCGTTCTCCTTGACCAGCCCAAGATTCCTGTTGTCAGCGTTCTTGGCAGAGCCAAGGAAGAAGTATCTCCGGCTGCTGCATAGCAGTCAACATCACGTATGAGTACCTATATAGTTGCGGGGCTGGGAAATCCCGGCCCCACCTATCAATGGACCCGCCACAACGCGGGTTTTCTTTTTTTGGAGCGTCTTGCGGAGCTGGAAAATATTTCTATTACTAAAAAAACGTTCTCCGCTCTTTCCGGAGAATGGAATTTTTCCGGCCATCGCCTGATACTGCTTAAGCCGCAGACGTTCATGAATTTATCGGGAAAGTCTGTCATGCAGTCCCTCCAATTCCATAAGCTCCCGATTTCAAATCTGATCGTCATCCATGATGAGCTTGATCTGCCGTTTGGGGTCGTACGCTTCAAGCTTGGGGGCGGACACGGCGGCCACAACGGTTTGCGCTCTATCATGGAAAATCTGGGCAAAGGCGACTTTATCCGGCTTCGTATCGGTATCGGAAAATCACTGCACGGCGACACAACCGGTCATGTTCTCGGAAAGATCCCCCCCGATCAGATCGACGGACTTCCCCGTGTACTTGATGGCGGAATTGAAATGCTTAAGGCAATGCTTAAAGAAGGGCTCCCTAAATCGATGAGTCTCTTTAATAACAAGAATTTTCTGGAAGGATAGATTTATGGGTTTTAACTGCGGAATAGTCGGACTGCCGAATGTCGGCAAATCTACCATCTTTAATGCTCTGACCTCGGCCGGTGCCGAATCGGCAAATTATCCTTTTTGCACAATCGAACCGAATGTCGGCATCGTTCAGGTACCTGACCCCCGAATGGACCAATTGTCGGCAATCGTCAACCCCCAGAAAATACAGCCGACTACAATTGAATTTGTCGACATCGCCGGCCTTGTCAAGGGAGCCAGCCAGGGAGAAGGTCTCGGGAACCAGTTTTTGGGTCACATCCGCAGTGTTGATGCGATTGTTCATGTCGTACGCTGTTTCGATGACGACAATATTGTCCACGTGAATGGTCGAGTTTCCCCGGCTGATGACATTGAGGTCATTAATACCGAACTCGCCCTGGCCGACCTTGATACGATCGAAAAGAAATTGCAGCGTGCTGAAAAAATGGCGCGCAGCGGCGACAAAAAGGCAAAGGATGAGGTTGATTTTTACCTTCGAGTTCGGGTTCTTCTCGAACAGGTCAAAAAACTCCAAGGAGTTGCCCAGAACGAAGATGAAAGAATCTGGATGCGCGATCTGCACCTGCTGACCGACAAGCCGGTGCTTTATGTTGCAAACGTGGCAGAAGACGACCTGAATGGGAGCCATCCCAATGTTGCCATGGTCCGTGAAATTGCCGCATCTGAAGGAGCCGGTGTTGTGGTTATCTGCGGCAAGCTGGAGGCGGAAATTGCCGAACTTGACGGCCCGGAAAAAAAGGGATTTCTTGATGATATGGGGCTGGAGGAACCCGGACTTGATCGACTTATCCGAAACGGCTATGAATTACTGGGGCTCATTACGTACTTCACCGCCGGTGTCAAGGAGGTTCGTGCCTGGACGATTGTTAATGGCACCAAAGCGCCACAGGCTGCCGGCGTGATTCACACCGACTTTGAAAAGGGATTCATTCGTGCCGAAGTAATCGGTTTCGCCGATTTTATAAGTTGCTCAGGAGAAGCCGGTGCCAAAGAAAAGGGATTGATGAGACTGGAAGGAAAAGAGTATGTCGTCAAGGATGGCGATGTTATGCATTTCCGTTTTAACGTATAATTTATAATAAGTTATAGCTAAATGGAATCTGGCAACAAAAAAACCCCGGTTTTAACCGGGGTTTTTTTGTTGCCGAAATCATAGCACCGTTTTAAATCTTTGTTACGTTAGCAGCCTGGAGACCTTTCGGGCCTTTAACGATATCAAAACTAACTGCGTCGCCCTCAGCAAGGGATTTAAATCCTTCACCAGAGATTGCCGAAAAGTGAACGAAAATGTCCTCCCCCTCCTCCTGCTCAAGAAACCCGAAACCCTTGCTGTCATTAAACCATTTAACTCTGCCTGTTGTCATGCTGCGACTCCTTTTATTTGCTTCATGTAATGCACTTACGATAGCGCAAGTGACTGGAAACAACTCTTATATTGAATGTAAGGCATATCAACATATAATTTTTCTCACGTTAACATATTTTATCAACCTTGTATGTAATTTTTTTATCACTGTGTAATTTGCTGTGACGCAGTACCCTGAACACTGTATTGTTCGACCTTTTTTATTGAGCAGCATCACGAGTTATGCTACTGTAGCAAGCTATTTTACCAAATATTTAACCTTCGGGAGATACTACAAATGTTCAGTTCCCTTGTAAAAAAGTTTATCGGTAGCAAGAATGAGCGTGAGCTTAAAAAGATGTGGCCGATCGTTGGGAAGATAAATACCCTTGAGGCTTCTATTTCAGCCCTTTCTGACGAACAACTGGCCGGCAAAACGCTGGAATTCAAGGAGCGGTATGCAAAGGGTGAATCTCTCGACTCATTACTCCCCGAAGCTTTTGCCGTCTGCCGCGAAGCGGGCAAACGGGTACTTGGTATGCGCCATTTTGATGTCCAGCTGATAGGCGGTATGGTAC
>JBAQPK010000545.1:0-3489 GCA_049305715.1 Desulfuromonadaceae bacterium
ACCTACGAGACATCACGGCTCAATCTGGCCCGACAGGAAACAGCAATCCAGCAGCAGTTGCTCCAATACGAAGCCAAAATGCGCACGCTCCCTACGGCCGAGCGCGACCTGGCCCGACTGATGCGCCTGTCCAAGGTCAATGCCGACATCTACATGTTCCTGCTGCAGAAGCATGAAGAGGCCCGCATTGTCAAGGCCTCCACAATCAGCAATATAAAAGTGGTCGATCCGGCCATTACCCCCGACAAGCCGGTCAAGCCGCAGAAGAAGAAGAACCTGCTGCTCGGCCTGCTGGTCGGCCTGATGTTCGGTGTTGGGGCGGCTTTTTTTATCGATTACCTGGACGATACGATCAAGGATGAGGAAGAGGCCAAGCGCACCCTGGGGTGGCCGATGCTGGCGATGATCCCGGCGATCAAGCATACGGATGGCGGCGTACCTGTGCAGGGTGCCGCGCTGGTGGTGCAGAACGAACCGAAATCCGCCGTCAGCGAGGCATTTCGCGGCCTGCGCACCGCCATTCACTTCTCTTCCCTGCAGCGCAACAGCAAGGTGATCATGGTAACCAGCAGTTTCCCCGGCGAGGGGAAATCGACGGTTTCCGCCAACCTGGCCCTGACCTTTGCCCAGGCCAGCAACCGGGTTCTGCTGGTGGACTGCGACCTGCGGCGACCTGCGCAAAATACGATTTTTAAGCATTCCCGGACCCCCGGCCTCACCGAAGTGCTGGCCGGGGACGTCTCGCCGGCCGGGGCGCTACACACAACCGGTATCGAGAACATTTCCCTGCTGTCCGCCGGCACCATCCCCCCCAATCCGGCTGAAATACTCTGTTCCGACAGCATGCGCGATCTGCTGACAGGGTTGCGTGACAGCTATGATATTATTATTCTGGATGCTCCGCCGGTCATCCCGGTTACCGATGCACCGCTACTGACCGCCCTGACCGACATGGTTGTGGTGGTCGTAGAATCCGGACGCATCCCGGCCAAAGCGGCGCAGCGCATGAAGGAACTGCTCAAGACGGTACAGGCCCCGGTTGCCGGATTTGTGCTGAATGACCGCACCGCACTCTTTTCCGATACCTACGGTTATTACGGCAAGGGGTATTACGGGCGGGGCAACTACGGCTATGCCTATTACGGGGTTGATGATCAGAAGGAAAGCGCAGTAAAGAAATCGTGGTGGCGGAAGCTGCTGAGGTAACTAGTTGCAGGTTTTTAAAAACGGTCTCACGCGGAGACGCAGAGAAAAGCGGAAGAAACAACTGATAAAGATTCTGGTTTACCCGAAAAAGATTGTGCCTTACTCGGCGTGCATCCGCCTTTCTCGGCGGTTAATAAAAAGACTTTGAAGCATGGAACCGTCGATTGACGCCGATACACGCAGAGAAATACTCGATCAAACAACAGAAAAGATCATTGGCTGCTGCTATACCGTCATATCAATCCTCGGGTCGGGATTTCTTGAAAAAGTCTATGAAAATGCACTCACTCATGAAATCAGAAAAACCGGACTGACCGTTTTGGCGCAACACCCAGTAAAAGTAATGTACGACGGAATAGAAGTAGGCGATTATATTGCAGATCTTCTGGTGGATGGCCAAATACTTGTAGAGTTAAAAGCGGTCAGGACATTGGATAACATTCACCGGGCTCAATGTTTGAATTATCTCAAGGCTACCGGATATTCAGTGTGTTTATTGATCAATTTTGGTGCTCCAAAGCTTGAAGTCAGAAGAATTGTACTCGACTATTAGTATCAACGATAAGTTCATGGAACCGCCGCCTTACTCGGCGGTTGAAAAAAGACTTTGAATCATGGAACCGCCGATTGACGCCGATACACGCAGAGAAAAGCGGAAGAAACAACAGATAAAGATTCTGGTTTACCCCTGAAAGATTTGTGCCTTACTCGGTGTGCATCCGCCTTTATCGGCGGTTAAAAAAGCTTTTAAAGCATTAACCTCTGGTAAGAATTGAAGTTGTTAATAATTAATATAAACTTGACAACCATCCATAACTCATCTACTTTTTATTGAGCTGCTAAAAACCTTGGAAACAGGGCAAAACCGGAGAAATCCGGTGACGCAAAGCTGCGGGTCCTCGGTCGCGATGTGCGACACGGACAGCCGGGTTGTCAAAAAGGTGGGACATCCCTGAACCCATTTATACTGACGCCCTCTTTCTTTCAGAATTGGGCGTTTTTTTATGGGTGAAAAAGGGTTAAACAGCCTGGCCCCCTTTAAACTACAGGATAACAAATCGAGATGAAAGTCATACTCCCCGTAGCCGGAAAAGGCACCAGACTGCGTCCCCATACCCATACCAAGGCAAAGTCGCTGGTACACGTGGCCGGCAAGGCCGTGCTTGAACACATCATAGCTCGCCTCATCCCGCTTGGCGTTACCGAGTATATCTTCATCGTTGATGAAAACGGGGGGCAGATCAAAGATTTCATGAGGAAGAAGTTTCCTGATCTGAACTGCAGTTACATCGTCCAGAAGGAGCGTAAAGGACCGGCACACGCGGTCTGGTTGGCCGATTCATTGGTTTTTGCCGGTGATGACCTGTTGATTGTTTTCAATGATACGATCTTTGAGACGGATCTAGCCCAAATCCCGGACTTGTGCAACGAGTGTGCAGGCCTGATCTATTCCAAAGAGGTGGAAGACTATCAGCGCTTCGGCGTGAATGTGCTTGCAGACGGCTTGATAGTCGACATGATCGAGAAACCGGACACCCCGGTTTCACGCCTGGCCCAGGTCGGGCTTTACTGTTTGAAAGACGGCAAGGGTTTCATGGGATATCTGACTGCGGCCATTGATGCCGGTGACATGGTCAAGGGAGAATATTATCTGCCGGCCGTCTTCATGCGGATGATCAGTGACGGCTGTCGTCTGAAGGCTCCGGAGATTGATGCCTGGCTCGATTGCGGCAACCCGGGGACTCTTCTGGAAACAAATGCCTATCTGCTGCAGGGGCGCCATCATATCCATGGTGAATTTTACAACTGTGTCTTCATTGAACCGGTGCATATTGAACGTGGTGTTACGATAAAAGACAGTGTCATCGGCCCGAATGTATCTGTAGCCAGCGGCAGTCTGATTGAAAGCGGCATTATTTGTAACAGCATAATCAACGGCAATTCAGTGATACGCAACATGGTGCTCACCGATACCATTCTGGGGGACAATGTTCAATTGCTCGGCTCGTCCCGTAGGATGAATATTGGCGATCACTCGTTGATCGAGATGCAGGGGTGATCCTTGTATGGCGTTTTAGATGAGTTAGATATCGGGGCTGGCTTTGCAGGAGTTTGTTCCCTAGGAACACTTTATCTTCTTTATCGAAGCGGCCTATCCACATATTGGAATTCTTTTTAAATATGATTTCAAAACCTGACTTAAAACATAGAGATGCTGATCAGAAACGAAGTATAATGGTCAGAAATAACATCAGCCTTTCGATTATTTACAAAGGGTTGAAC
>JBAQPK010000546.1:0-3540 GCA_049305715.1 Desulfuromonadaceae bacterium
TCAGATCTGTATCCAGCAATGGCGTCAGCTGTGTGCGCCACTGGGAAATATTTTTTTCGATCATTTCATCACGGCTTGAATGGACGATCTCAAGGGCCTGCGCCAGCTTGTCATTGAGGGCACCCGGCACCTGGTCGCTCAGGTTATACACAGCCGGAGCGTTGTTGGCTGCATCTTTGCGCCGCTGTTCCGTCAATGCGTTGTCTTCTACAAGCAGATCCTGGGTCACACGAATGTTGGATGTGGCAATATCGCCGATCTTATAGGGGATTTCAGAGATGTGCTGGCTGGGGAGTATGGTCAATGTCAGCAGCACTGCGGTGGAGACGAGAAGAATAAACCGGTTGCGGCGGGCCGTTTCGGGGTTGGAAAACTTCCTGATCAGAAAATCAAGCAGATTCGATCCGAACTGACTTAAGTATGCCAGTGTATGCTGTTCCTGGTTACGGCCGGATTGTTCGGACATAGATACTTGCGCCACTGGATAGTTGAAATTTCAGAATTTTCATCAAGTTTTGAATTCTAATCTGATTACACAGAGGTGTCAATAAAACAGCACCGGAAAGGGGGGAGTCAGTGGCCGTTCACCCCCGGGGGTGAATTTGCTGATGCAGGCGCTTGAGTCTCTCTCTGGTGACGTGGGTATAGATCTGCGTGCTGGCCAGGTCCGCATGCCCCAGCATGATCTGCACACTGCGCAGATCCGCGCCGTTTTCGAGCAGATGGGTCGCAAACGAGTGCCGCAGGGTGTGAGGGGAGATATTTTTCCTGATCGCCGCCATCCGCGCCCGTTTCTTGATGACATTCCAGAACGCCTGACGGCTCATTGCCCCCCCCAGGCGGGAAAGGAAAAGATACGGATTCTGCCGCAACGGGTCATCCCCCTTTCGAGCCGCGTCCAGATAGGCGGCAACCCGCACGCGGGCTGACTCACCGATCGGCACGAGACGTTCCTTGTTCCCTTTCCCAACCGTCATCAGATAGCCGGAATCGAGGTTGACCTCGCGCAGTTTGAGATGTACCAGCTCGGAAACCCGCAGGCCGGTGGCATACAGCAATTCCAGCATCGCACGGTCGCGCAGATCCTCGCCATGCTCTCCATTGCAGGCGGCAAACAGGGCATCAACTTCGCGGCCGTCCAGAAACTGCGGCAGTTTATGCAGCATGCGCGGCGCTTCGATTATCGTGGCCGGATTACAGTCGGCATAGTTCTCGATCATCAGAAATTTGTGGAACATGCGGATCGCCGACAGGCAGCGGGCACGGCTGCGCGGGCCGATGGATCGTTTCTGCAGGGCGGCCATGAAGGCTGCAATATCGGCCGGACCGATGTCGGACGGCTTCTGTCGTCCCGACTTCTCGACAAAATCCAGATAGCGGGCAAGATCCCGGCTGTAGGCGCTCCGGGTGTTGCCTGAAAGCCCTTTTTCAACGACAAGGTAGGATATGAAGAGGTCGAGGTAGTCGTTCAATCGGATTCTCCGTATCTCTCCGGCTTTGCATGCATCACAACAACACTTCCGGCACACATGTCCATTCAGAAAATCATCAGATGCAGCACCCCGCGGATCAGTATCCCGGCCGCTGCCCCCGCTATTGCCGGCCTGACAACCGAGGCGGTGCGCGTTCCCGCCGAAATCAATACCGCCACGCCGACAATATCGCAGGGGTTGGTGAGAAAGCCGGCCATGCGGTTAAGTTCAAGAGTCGTAGCACCGGAAGGAGCACATACAGCGCCAATTCCAGGGCGGTTCTTCCGGACAGCAGCACGATCTTTATAAACTCTTCCAATCACTTACCCTTTCAACTTTCAACTTTCAACTTTCAACTTTTTCTGTCACACCCACTCGTCAATCGCGGTCATCAGCTTGCCGCAGATCTCGTTTAGCTTGTCGGGATCGGTGATCTTATGCCCGAATATATCCCGGACATAGAATACGTCGGCAACCTGATCGACCTTGGTCGATATCTTCGAGACACCAATATACAGCCCCAGCTCGGACAGTGTGCTGGTAATCAGATACAGCAGCCCGACCTTGTCGTGCGTCAGTATATCGATGACGGTATACTCTTCTGAAACTTCATTATCGATTTCAACCTTGGTGGCAAAACGGGGGGCGGGGCGCACCGTCAGCAGGGTCGGGCGCTTGCGACCGGCAACAAGAGTTGAGACCTGCACCTCGCCATGGATAACCTTGCGCATATCCTGCTCGATTTTGTCCCAACGGGCCGGGTCGGTGACCAGATTTCCCTGGGGTGAATTTACCTGCAGGATGTCCAGTACCTTGCCGTTCTTGCTGGTGTTGATCTGGGCACCCAGAATATTTATGCCGTTTGCAGCCATGACACCGGTAATCCGGGAAAAAAGACCCGGCATATCGTGGGCGCAAATTGTATATTCGGAATAGCCGCTCTCCGGCTGATGGGTGAGGCGCAGCAGGATATCCGACTGCTCCAGACCGAGCAGCAGCCGAACCTGTTCCGCGATCAGAGGGGGCGGGTTGGAAAGGAGCAGCCGCACCGGCATGGCCTTCAGCTCGCCCCGGGTCTGTGCAGCGGGGAAATCGTTCTCCAGGATATCGGCCACCTTGCTGATAACGGAGTTAACCCGCTCACTGCTCGCCTCCTGCTGGAATCCTCCTCGATCGAGAATACCGAATGCCTTCTCATACAATTCCTGGAACAATGATGCCTTCCAGGTCGTCCAGACATCCGCCCCGACAGCCCGTACATCCGCAACCGTAAGCAGATAAAGCATCTTGAGATTCTCGCTCGTTTCCATCTGGCGGGCAAACTGGGCGATCATCTTTTCATCGTTCAGATCGCGGCGTTGTGAAATATGGGCAAAGAGCAGATGCTGGCGGACCAGGAACTCCAGCCGTTCGCTCCCCTCCCTGGAAAGTCCCATCCGGCGTGCAATGGTCGGGATCATGGCGCCCCCCTTTTCGGCATGACCACCTCCCGAACCCTTGCCGATATCATGAAAGAGCACCGCCAGAATCAGCAGTTCAGGCTTGCCGATTTCGGAAGCGATCGCGCAGGGAAACGGCATACTTCCCTTAAGCTCGCCGTTCAGCATCTTTTCGGTCTGCTCGACGGCAAAAAGCGTATGAATATCGACCGTATAGATATGGTATATATCGTGCTGGACCTTGCAGTAGATATGCTCGAATTCGGGGATATAGCGGTTCAGGAACTCAAGATGATGCATGAGGCGGAGCGTACCGGTAACACCCTTCGTTGACCGGAGGATATTCAGGAATGACTGGTTGACCTCCCTGCTGCGACGGAACTTGTCGTTGATCAGGGCCAAATTCCTCCTGATAACCCCCTTGACCCGGACATTGAGCGTAACGCCATGCTTCTGGGCCAACTCGAAAATCTTCATCATTACGACCGGATTTTTCTCCACGATCGATTCATCCGGGACGATCAATTCTCCCTTGAGCACGAAACAGCCGTCACCCACCGGCCGGCGCACAAAGTAGCCCAATATTTTCAGCGCCCCTTCATCGCGCCAGATGCAGCGCGAAATCAGGC
>JBAQPK010000547.1:0-2359 GCA_049305715.1 Desulfuromonadaceae bacterium
GGTACGGCAGTGATCTTCATGCCCCCGAACACGCAGCGCGCATACTTGGTTCTCCCCTGCAGAGATAACCCTTATTCGGCTTCCATTCCTTCTTAATAAAATACAATTATTGACATTTCAGAAAAAAAGACATAGCTTGTCTGTTTTTCGAATTACAGGTGATCAACATGTCTCTTTTTCAACAGATTGCAACTGCCGCACTCATCGCCGGAATACTTTCCACGACAGGCTGTGCCGGCCACGAAGGACTCAAGGCCGGACTGCGAAAAACAGTCGATACCCCCGCGTCTCCGGTTGTCGAGAAGGTTCGGATTTCGGTAACGCCGGCTCCTCCTGATCCCCGGCCGAGCTCATTAGACTACCAGGTCGGGATCGGCGATGTGCTCAGCGTCATGGTCTACGCCCGCCCCGACCTCTCCACCGGTGTCGATGCCGGCGGGAGTGCCGGAAAAATAAAAGGGAGCCGGGTCGACGGCTCCGGCAACATCCACCTGCCGCTGATCGGCACCGTCACGGCAGCCGGGATGACGGTCAGCGAGATTCGCGACAAGGTGGAATCCGCGCTGCGCACGTACGTACAGCAACCCTCGGTCGTGGTGGAAGTTTCCGACTTCCGCAGCAAACCGATCTACTTGATGGGTCAGTTCCGCACCCCCGGTGTGTATTACATGGATCGCCCGATGACGTTTCTGCAGGGCATCACTCTCGGCAACGGCTTTGATGCCACCGCCAACCTGCGGGGAGTACGCCTGCTTCGCGATAGCAAGATCGCCCCGGTTGATGTCTACTCCCTGATCCTGGACGGGCGCATCGAGCAGAATGTCTGGCTAAAGCCGGGAGACACTGTTTTCATCCCTGATAACCGCACCCAGAATGTGTTCGTTTTTGGTGCAGTTGCCAAGCCCGGTCCTCTTCCGATGCCCCAGGGCCGCATGAATATTCTGGAGGCGATCGCCTCAGCCGATCCGCGGCCGGTCGGCCTTGACCTGCTTAATGTCCGGATCATCCGCTCGCTGACCACCACCAGCGGCGAACTGCTCGTGGTTGATGTTGCACAGATGCGCCGTGGCGAAGCCCTTCCGATGCAGCTGATCGAGGGGGATGTGGTCTATGTACCAAAGAACTCCTTCGGCACCTGGAACGATGTCATCGGCGAGATCCTTCCCTCACTGCAGGCGGTCAGCGCTCTGCTGCAGCCATTCGTCTCAATCAAGTATTTGACAAATAATTAAGGTCCCATATGCCAGCTACCAATCCCCAACCCCAACTCCATCTCGAAGAGGTCCACCTCACCGATTATCTCAACGTCATCATGCGCCGCCGGCGCATCTTTCTGATCTCGTTTATCGCCCTGTTTGTCGGCGTATCGCTTTACACCTTCATAATGAAGCCGATCTATGAGGCAAACGCCACCCTGCACGTCAAGGATGACAAGGGAGGGAAGGGGGGCGTTCTGGGTGATCTGGCCCTGCTCAACTCCACCAACCCGGTCGATGCCGAGATCGAGATTCTTAAATCGCGCACCAATGCCGAAGAGGTGGTTAAACGGCTGCACCTGAACTGGAATGTATCAAAAAAGAGTGGCGGCCTGACCTTTAAGATCACCGATTTTTCCTCCACGTCCAACCGGCCCGAATACACGGTTAAACTGACCGGTCCGGGCAGCTATCGAGTAAGCGCCGCCGACGGTTCACCGGACGTACAGGGAACAGCCGGCCAACTGTTGAAAACCCCGAATCTGACCCTGCTGCTGGGCGACATCACGGGAGTGCCGGGTGACGGTTTCACGCTGAACCTGCTCCCCTTCAACGCAACGGTCAGTGGTCTTCAAAACGCGGTCAAGGTCGGCGAGGTCGGTAAGAAGACCAACATCATCAAAGTGTCCTACAGCAACACCGATCCGACCCTCTCCCGCGACGTGGTCAACACCCTGGTGCAGGCCTATCTGGACCAGACCCTTTCCTTCAAGACCGAAGAGGCGAGCCGCACGGTCAGCTTTGTTGAGGATCAGCTCAAAGGGACCCGCGGAGAACTGGACCTGTCCGAGAAGAACCTGCAAACCTACAAATCCGCCAGTGGCGTGATCAAGCTGGATACCGAGGCCGAGGAGTTGATAAAGCAGCTCTCCGAGGTCGAAAAGGAGCGGGCTGCGGTGAACCTGCAGCGCAAGCAGGTCGAGTTCGCCCTGGCGGCACTTCAGGAGGCCCGGCGCAAGGGGCAGATCTACACCCCGGCGGTTTTTAGGGAGGACCCGCTGGTAGCCGGGATGGCGGCCCGTTTGACCGAACTGGAGGTGCAGAAGCGCGCGCTGGTGTCCGAAAACACCGAAAGTCACCCCCAGGTCAAAGCTGTCCAGAGC
>JBAQPK010000548.1:0-11875 GCA_049305715.1 Desulfuromonadaceae bacterium
ACGTACCGGTCACCGACATCGGTCTTGATGATTTTACCGCCGCATTTGCGCAGCGCAATATCGAGCCCCATGTTGCTCATGACGGTCGCCACGAGAGTCTTCTTCCTGAGCAGCTTGCGCTTCAGCATGTCGCTGGCGCAGATGGCCATGATGTGATCACCATCGACTTCATGGCCGAATTCGTCGCAGACGATCACGCGGTCGGCATCACCGTCGAGAGCAATGCCGATATCGGCGCGATGCAGTTTGACCGCATCGCTGATGACAGACGGGCAGGTCGAGCCGCACCCGGCATTGATATTGGTTCCGTTCGGCTTGACCCCGTACGGGATCACTTCGGCCCCCAACTCTTCAAACACGGCCGGTGCAACCTTGTAGGCGGCGCCGTTGGCACAATCGAGAACAATCTTCAGCCCGGAAAGGTCCATCTCCTGGGGAAAGGTATTCTTGAGAAAAACGATATAACGCCCCGCTGCATCTTCGATGCGGTACGCCTTGCCGACTTCGGTCGCGGTCGGCCGGAGGGCATCTATTTTTTTTGATTCGATAAGTTTTTCAATCTTCAGCTCCAGCTCGTCCGGCAGCTTGAAACCGTCGGCCGAGAAGAACTTTATGCCGTTGTCCTGAAAGGCGTTGTGCGATGCGGAAATGACGACTCCGGCATCGGCGCGCATCGATGACGTGATGTTGGCGATGCCGGGGGTCGGCAACGGCCCTACCTGAAGAACATCGACCCCCATGGAGCAGATGCCGGCTACCAGGGCATTTTCGAGCATATAGCCGGAGAGGCGGGTGTCTTTACCGATCACGATGCGGTGGCGGCGTTTCCTCCCCCCCTTGAAGATATAGGCGGCGGCCCGTCCAAGCTGCATCGCCATCTCGGTCGTCATTGGATACACATTGGCAACGCCGCGGACGCCGTCCGTTCCGAACAGTTTTTTCATTTGTACGTATCTCCTGATGTCAAGGTCAGTGCTCCGGTGTGGCTGTAACCCGTGGTGCCCGCCGCCCTTCAATCGCCTTGCGCGAAAGGCGGCGAATTTCGGCCGGATCGGCATCGTAGGTAATTTTCCCTTCATGAACGATGGATATTTTTCCGGTCTCCTCCGAAACGACCAGGACCAGAACGTCGGTCTGCTCGGATAATCCAAGCGCGGCCCGATGCCGGGTACCGAAGCTTTTCGCAATGTCCGGATTCTGGGAAAGCGGAAGAATGCAACCGGCCGAGGTGATTTTTTCCCGTTGGATAATAACCGCACCGTCATGAATCGGTGAATAGGGGAGAAAAATCGAGTTGAGCAGCTCACTGGTCACCTTGGCGTCAATTTCGGTGCCGACCTGGACCAGATGATCGATCGACATCTGGCGGATGATAACGATCAATGCGCCAATTCTCCGTTCGGCCAGTTCGTGTACCCCTTTTGACAGTTCATCGACCGTCGTTGTCACGTCGAGATTTTCACCTTCACCGGACTTGTGGCGTTTCCAGATTGAAAAAAGAGCGCGTTTTATATCACTCTGGAAGATGATTGCCAGGATGACCGGCGCAGAGGAAAGGAGCAGATGGATAAAAGAGGCGGTTGCGGTGAGACCAAGGGCTTTTGAGCTGAACTCTGCAACAAACAGGGCGGTCAGTATGGCAAGAAGGCGAAAGGCAACCTCCCTTTTGAAGATCAGCGTACAACCGTATACCAGACCGGCAACAAGGAGCTTGTCGAGTAGTCCAGGCAAGGTGACGCTGTCGAAAACTGGAGCCATACTTCCCCTTTAAAACCGGCGTTCAGAAACATTCAACCGTGCATAACGGCATGCGCCATGTCGGCAACGTCACGCATGGCCCGGACATCATGCACACGCACGATGGAAGCTCCATGGGAGACGGATAGAGCTACCGCTGCCGCGGTGCCGAAGAGGCGGTCATCCGTCTTCTCCCTCCCCAGAACTGTGCCGATGAATGACTTGCGCGACGGTCCGGTCAGAATCGGCAGGCCGAAACACGACAATTCCGCAAGCCGCCGCAGCAGCTCCAGATTGCCGGCGGCACCCTTGCCGAAGCCGATTCCGGGGTCGATTGCAATGCAGTCATCGGAAACTCCGGCTTCATGGGCTCGCGCAAGACAGCCCCGCAGGCCGGTGGTAATTTCCGCCATCAGGTCAACATATGCGGTATTCTGCTGCATGTTCTCCGGCGTCCCCCTGGTGTGCATCAGCACGACGCCGGCTCCGCTCGCGGCAGCCAGCCCGGCCATCTCCGGATCGAAGTTGAAGCCGCTGATGTCGTTGATGATTTCAACGCCCGCGGAAATCGCTCTTCCGGCGACCGCGCTTTTCCAGGTATCGACCGAGAGGGCGCACTTCAATCTGCCGGCAAGCCGCTCTATAACCGGGATGATCCTGTCCGATTCCTCGTCCGCCGGTACCGGCGCCGAGCCGGGGCGGGTACTTTCACCGCCGACGTCGATAATATCGGCGCCTTCCGCTTCCATCCGCAGGGCTTTTTCAAACGCCCGGTCGGCGTCCAGGCTGCATCCCCCATCAGAAAAAGAGTCCGGGGTCAGATTGAGGATTCCCATAATCAACGGGCGCCGGAGTGATAACGTGCGGCGTGACGTTTTCCACCCGGCCGGTATCGTGTCGATTCCCGCCAGGAGCGACTCCAGCTCCCCACCCAGTTCCGGCAGAGCGAACGGTTGACTCGTGAGCTTCCGGCAGAGCCGGGTGAGCTGCTTGGCTGTGCCGATCAATACGCAATCCGTACTGTCGATGCTGCAGGCAACCGTGCCCCTGGCGACGGCAGCGTCTCCCCCCAGTGACAGCATCTCCTGTTTGAGAACATTTGCCTGCCGGCACTTCAGACCGGAGAGCCCGATACAGAGCGTCCGCATCTTGGGGACCATTTCAGAGATGCCGTAGCCGTCAACTCCGATCCGCTGCAATTCACCCACAGCATGGGCGGGAGTCGACAGCACCAGCAATCGAGGGGCGAAGAGGGCCACGGCTACTCTTCTACAGCGGCCGGCGCCGGTGACGCTGTCGCTTCGGCAGGTTTTGCAGGTTCTGCAACTTCGGCCGGTTGCGACGGGACCGGCTCGGGGGAGCTCAACGTGCCAGTCGCGATAATCTCATCGACCTGGTCGCCGGTCAGATTTTCCTTCTCGATCAGACAGGCGGAAAGGTCATGGAGCTTCTGGAGGTTGTCGCGCAACAGTCCGAGCGCGCGCTCGTAGGACTCATCGACGATACGCTTGATCTCGTCATCGATATGCTCGGCGGTCTTTTCGCTGAAATTCTTGTGCATCGCCATCTCGCGACCGAGGAAGATCGACTCATCCTTCTTGCCGAAGGAAAGCGGCCCCATCTTGTCGCTCATGCCCCATTCGCAGACCATCTTGCGGGCCATGTCGGTAGCGCGCTCGATGTCGTTGCCGGCGCCGGTGGTGAAGGTATTGAAGATGAGGTCTTCGGCAGCGCGTCCCCCCATCAGGACGGCTATGCGAGCCAGCAGCGATTCGCGGGAATAGCTGTGCTTGTCTTCGATCGGCAGCTGCATGGTGACGCCCAGCGCCCTCCCGCGGGGAATGATGGAAACCTTGTGGACCGGATCGGTACCCGGCACCATCTTGGCGACAAGGGTATGACCCGCTTCGTGATAGGCGGTACTCTTCTTCTCTTCATCGGAGATCACCATGCTGCGGCGCTCGGCTCCCATCAGCACCTTGTCCTTGGCGCTGTCGAAATCGCTCGGTTCGGCGACCGTCTTGTTCAGGCGGGCGGCCAGCAGGGCCGCTTCATTGACCAGATTGGCCAGATCGGCGCCTGAAAAACCGGGGGTGCCGCGGGCGATGACCGCAAGATCGACTTCGGGAGAGAGCGGCACCTTCTTGGAGTGTACTTTCAGAATCATTTCGCGACCCTTGACATCCGGGCGGGGCACAACGACCTGGCGATCAAAGCGGCCCGGGCGAAGCAGGGCCGGATCGAGCACATCGGGACGGTTGGTGGCGGCGATCAGGATCACCCCTTCATTGGACTCGAAACCATCCATTTCCACCAGCAGCTGGTTGAGGGTCTGCTCGCGTTCATCGTGCCCTCCCCCCATACCGGCGCCGCGGTGGCGGCCGACCGCATCGATTTCATCGATGAAGATGATGCAGGGAGCGCTCTTTTTTCCCTGCAAAAAGAGGTCGCGGACACGACTGGCGCCGACACCGACAAACATCTCGACAAAATCAGATCCGGAAATTGAAAAAAACGGAACACCCGCTTCTCCGGCGACAGCACGGGCCAACAGGGTTTTACCGGTCCCCGGAGGACCTACCAAAAGCACCCCTTTGGGGATCTTTCCGCCGAGGGCGGTGAACTTCTTCGGCTCTTTCAAAAAGGCGATAATTTCTTCCAGCTCTTCCTTGGCCTCTTCAATGCCGGCAACATCTTCAAAGGTGATCTTCCCCTGTGATTCGGTCAGAAGTTTGGCGCGGCTCTTGCCGAACGACATCGCCTTTCCACCCCCCATCTGCATCTGGCGCATGAAGAATATCCAGACACCGACGAGCAGAATCAACGGGAACCAGGAGATAAAGATTGAAAACCAGGAAAATTTTTCCTCTTCAGGTTTGGCGTTGATCGTAACCTTCTTCTCCAGCAGTTTCTTGGTCAGGTCGGCATCGGAATACGGTTTATAGGTGTGGAAATCCTTGCCGTCTTTCCCTTCAAATTTGCCGGTTATATCGTTCCCCTGAATGACGACGGAAGTGATCTTGCCGGCTTCGATCTGGGTCATGAAATCACTGAAATTAAGCTTTTCAGCAGTCGGGCGCGGCTTGTTGAACATGTTGAAAAGCAGGATCATCATCAGGCTGATGACCAGCCAGAGTGAGAGATTCTTGTAAAACTGGTTCAAGGTAAACCTCCGAATAGATGTGTGGTACGACGTTGAAAATTTTGTGACGCTACCATACCGGGGGGGATGTTGACAAGCTGAATTGCGGATTTCCGCCCCATGAAGGTTGCTTTTGCAGCTTCGCAACCGGCCGCTGATTCCGGCTCACAGGTCAACGTACACGGTCAGGTAGACCTGGCTTTCTCCACCCGGGGATAATCCGCGGGCGTGGGGGGTCTCGATCGTGGAAAAAGTAAACGAGGTGTCGAACCGGGCGGCATGGGAAATGGAAGAGAGGCAAAACAACAGGATTACGGGAATAAAGGTTGCTCTCATCAGTTTCCTTTGTAGTTGGTTTTCAGTTTTTCAGCGCCCCACCATGATGCCGAGATCCTCGGCAGTTTGCACGATTTCCCCCGCAGGATCGACCAGATTCAGGTCGCGGGTGGCGTCTTCTATCGACACCGTGCTGATGCTTCTCCCCCGCAGGCAGGCCATCAGACCGAACTCCCCGGCCGCGACCATCGCCACCGCCCTGGTGCCGAACCGGCTCCCGAGGGCACGGTCGAAGGTGGTGGGCGAACCGCCGCGCTGCAGGTGTCCGAGCACGGTAACACGGACATCCATCTCCAGGCACTGCTCGATCTGTTTCGCCACATACTGGCCGATGCCCCCCAGCCGTTCGATGGCATTCCGCTCGTCCGCCGCCTTGGCCACGACCCGGTCGCCACCGGCGGGAAAGGCCCCCTCGGCAGCCACGATGATGCTGAAACGGCTTCCCCTCCCGGAACGCTTCGTGATCGCCGCACAGATGTTCCCGATGTCGAAGGGGATCTCGGGTATCAGGATCACGTCGGCCCCGCCGGCGATGCCCGACTCCAGGGCGATCCACCCCGCATAGCGCCCCATCACCTCCAGGATCATCACCCGGTGGTGGCTCTCGGCGGTGGTGTGCAGCTTGTCCAGCGCATCGGTGGCGGTTTCCAGGGCGGTATTGTAGCCGAAGGTGAAGTCGGTAGCCCGCAGGTCGTTATCGATGGTCTTGGGCACCCCCACCACCGGCACACCTTTTTTGTACAGTTCCAGGGCGATCTTGAGCGAACCTTCACCCCCTACGGCAATCAGCGCGTCCAGCCCCAGCGAGCGGACATTCTCAACGACCGTGTCGGACAGATCGACGGTGACGACTGAACCGTCCCGCTCCATCGGATAGGAGAAAGGGTTGCCGCGGTTGGTGGTACCCAGAATCGTCCCGCCCCGCGGCAGGATCCCCCGGACGCTCTCCAGGGTCAGCGGCCGGCATTTGCCGAGATCCAGCAGACCGTCGAAACCGTCCTCGATGCCGATCACCTCCCAGCCATGCCGGATAATGGCGCTCTTGACAACGCCGCGGATGACCGCGTTCAGGCCGGGGCAGTCACCGCCGCCGGTAAGGATGCCGATTTTCTTGCCCATGAGAACCTCCCGTACCTATTAAATTCAGCTACACAAGCACTATCAATCTAGACCTCATGCCACGTCACCCGGACCAGAACGGCTGGCGGGTTGTCGATTCTGCCAGATTCGGACACGCAGACACCGGCAATCCAGATCAGGTCGTCGCCGCACCACAGCAGCGGAATGCGCCTCCGTTCGGAAGCAGGGATCTTCCGGTCGATGAAGATATCCTTGACCTTCTTTCTGCCGCTCATACCGAACGGCGTCATGCGGTCGCCCGGACGGAACGTGCGGGCCAGCCAGGGGAACGGGGTCGTGGCGGGGTCGAAACAGGCGGTGCCGGAATCTGTCCCGACGGCTGCCGTGTCGGCCATTTCAACGGTAATCGAACCGCCCGAGGGGAGCGGATAGCACCCCGGCTCCGTTATCAGCAGCTCAAAGCCGGTATCCGGGATGTTCTCCCCCGTCCGCATCAATACCAGGCGCTCATATTCCCTAATCGCCGCAATCCCTTGCGGGAGAGCGAGTCGCGAGTTGGGGCGGGCGGAATCAACCAGGTCGCAGATCGCGTCGATATGGCGCAGACCCACCCCCTCCAGCGTGCCGGCCAGCCGTTTGAAGGCGTGGCGCAGAACCCTGCGCCGCAGGGCGGGGTTGAGTGCGCGAAGCTCCCCGACGACGCAGACAACCCTCCCCTCCCCCATCCGGCACGTTTCGGCAAAGGCCGTCGCCGTCAGCTCACCCAGCAGCGCTTCGTCACCGCCGAGAAGTGACGCCGTTGCGGCAAGACAGCTGCGGATGGCGGGATTGTACGCTTCCAAAAGCGGCAGCAGTTCGTGGCGGATGCGGTTGCGCAGGTACGTCGTGTCGGAGTTGCTGGCGTCTTCGCGCCACTCCAGGCCGCACCGGCGAAGGTACCGCTCGATTTCGGAACGAGCTATATCCAGCAGCGGCCGGACATAGCCCCGGGTGTTCCGGTACGTCATTCCCGACAATCCGGTCATCCCGGAGCCGCGCAGGAGTCGCATCAGAACGGTTTCCGCCTGATCATCCGCATGATGGGCAAGCACAACCGCCGCCGCCCCATACGTGCCGCGAATCTCATCGAGAAATTCTATCCGTGCCCGCCGGCCGGCATCTTCAAGATTCAGACGGCTGTCGGTCGCCATCACACTGACATCGATGCGCCTTGATTCGAACGGAACCCCATAACGGGCCGCTGTCCCCCGGCAGAACTCCTCGTCGGCGTCCGATTCGGCGCCGCGCAGACAGTGGTTCAGATGGGCAGCGACCAGGCTGAGGTTGTAGTCGGGGAGTCGCGTCAGCAGGTCCAGCAGGAAAGTGGAGTCGGCCCCTCCGGAGAGCGCCACGATCAGGGTGTCACCCTGTCTGAAGAGGCGATTCCGGCGGACCGTGCGTTCCACGCGGGAAACAAGTGCGATGTCGTATGGGATCATCGGTTAGAGGGTGTGGAGCCGGAAGCAGGGGCGTCGTGGTGGCGGCAGAAGTTCACTTCTTTGCTCCAAACAGCATGTTCAGCACAAGACTGAAGAGGCTGAAGAGAAATGCGGCGATAAAAGCGGCGCCGAAACCGGAGACATGGAGTCCCGGCACCAGATGCGCCGCCAAGTAGAAGATCCCCCCGTTGATCACGAGGGTAAAGAGGCCGAGGGTCATCAAGTTGACCGGGAGGGTCAGAAGAACGATGATCGGTTTCAGAAAAACGTTCAGCAGCGCGATCACCAGCGTCGCCAGCAGTAGATCCTGAAAGCGGTCGATCCGGATGCCGGGGATCAGCTTCATGACGAAAAAGAGGGCAAAGGAATTGAGCGCCCATTTGAGTACAAGTCGTGTCATAGAATCTCCTCCCTACAGCCAGTGTCTCTTTCTGAAATATGCCACCATCAGCAGCGCCATCGCAACCATCAGCCCCCAGAGAATGAAATAGCCGTTCTTCCACTCCAGCTCCGGGAAATATTTAAAGTTCATGCCGTAGACCCCGACGAGGAAGGTCAGCGGCATAAAGATCGTGCCGATGACGGTCAGGAACTTCATCACCTCGTTGGTGCGGTTACTGATGCTGGAGAGATAGAGGTCGAGCATGCCGGAGAGCAGGTCACGGTAGGTCTCGACGGTATCGATCACCTGAACGGTGTGGTCGTAAACATCACGAAAATAGACGCGGGTGGCATCCTGCAGCAGACGGCTGTCGCCCCGTTCCAGAAAAGAGATCGCCTCGCGCAGCGGCCAGACGGTCTTGCGCAGGTAGATGATCTCCTTTTTCATGCCGTTGATCAGGTGGATGGAGTTCCGGTCGGCTGCAAGAGTCAGCTCTTCCTCGACATCGACGATCCGCTCGCCAAACCCTTCGAGAATACTGAAATAGCCGTCAACGATGGCATCAATCAGTGAGTAGGCCAGATAATCCGCCCCCATGCTCCGGATCTTCCCCTTGCCGCCCCGGATACGGTCACGGACCGAATTGAAGGAATCCCCCCTGATCCCCTCCTGGAAGGTGAACAGATAATCCGGGCCAAGAATGATACTGAGCTGTTCCGAACTGAAGTCCCCACCCTCCGCCGGGTGCAGCATCTTCAGCACGATGAAGAGGTAATCGCCGTAATCCTCGATCTTGGGGCGCTGAACGGTGTTGACGATATCCTCCAGCACCAGGGGGTGAAATGCATGTTTTTCACCCAGGGCGCGGATCAGTTCGACGTCATGCACCCCTTCGACATCAACCCACACAACGTCGCCGGCGATCGGGTTCTGCAGATACTGGTCGATCTGCTCGAATTGACGCTCCTCGATGCGGTCCGTGGAATAGCTGATGACGGAGATCCGGACCAACTCGTCCGACTTGTCCCCGATATGAACCAGCGAACCGGGGGGAAGGCCACTCTTGACCGAGCGTTTCTTATGAAATCGTGAGCCGGTGCGCATCATATGCCGAGAATCTCTGCCATATGCAGCAGATCACCGTTCAGTTTCTTCTGCCCGCCCTGGACGACCATCTCCAGCGGCGTAGTGGTAAGCGAATTTGCCGAAAGCCCGACCATGACCCCCTTGGTGCCGGAGAGGAGCAGTTCCACCGCCTTCATGCCGAAGCGGCTCCCCAGCAGCCGGTCAAAGACCGATGGCGCCCCGCCCCGCTGATAATGCCCCAGTACCGTTACGCGGGTTTCAAAACCGATGGCGTTTTTGATGCCGTCGGCGACCTCCTGCGCATGCCCCGCCCCCTCTGCCATGATGATCAGGGCGTTTGTCCGCCCCTCATCATACCGTTGGCGCAACTGGTGGCACATTTCATTAAGATCGAGTTCAACCTCCGGCACAATCGCAAACTCGGCGCCGGATGCGATCGCGGCGGTCGATGCCAGATAACCGGAATTGCGCCCCATGACTTCAACAATAAAGGCCCGGTCGTGGGAACTTGCGGTGTCTTTGATGCAGTCCACGGCATAAATGATGTTGTTGAGCGCGGTATCAACCCCCAGCGCCATGTCGGTATAGGCGATGTCGTTATCGATGCTGGCCGGGATGCCGATCACCGGGAAGCCCATCTTCTCAAGTTCCAGTGCGCCGCTCAATGACCCGTCACCGCCGATCACGATCAGCCCTTCCACCTTTTCTCTGAGCAGGTTGTCCAGCGCCTTCATGCGCCCCTCTCCGGTGCGGAACTCCGGTGAACGGGCCGACTGCAGAAAGGTTCCGCCCCGTTGCATGGTTCCCGAGACAGCCTGGGTGTTGAGAACGATGAAATCATTTTTGAGGAGACCGGCATACCCCTTACGATACCCGATCATCTCGATGCCATTGGCGATGGCGGTTCGGACGGCGGCGCGGATGGTAGCATTCATGCCGGAGCAGTCACCGCCGCTGGTCAGAATTGCAAGTCGTATCAAGGTGAGACCTCCCCACTATTGGGATTACGTTAATTATTGGAAAAACGCTTTTAATGAAGACATGATGCCTTATGCCTTCCTGTTTTTCAGCCACTCCATCCGCTCCAGGATGTTCTTTTCATAGCCATGCCCCGCCGGCTCATAAAACTTTCGCCCGGCCAGACTCTCCGGCAGACATTCCTGCCCGGAGTAGCCGTCTTCGTAATCGTGGGCATACTGGTATCCCTGGCCGTACCCCTGTTCCTTCATCAATTTCGTCGGGGCATTGCGAATGTGCAGCGGAACCGGCAGAGCGCCGCTTTTGCGGACTTCAGCCAGAGCGGAATTGATGCCGACATACGAGGCGTTGGATTTCGGGGCGGTGGCCAGATAGGTAACCGCCTGACCCAGTATGATGCGCCCCTCCGGCATGCCGATGACCTGAAACGCCTGCAGGGCCGAGACGGCCACCTGAAGGGCGCGCGGGTCGGCGTTGCCGATATCTTCGGAGGCCATGATCATCATGCGCCGGAGGATAAAGATCGGATCCTCCCCCGCTTCCAGCATGCGGGCCAGCCAGTACAAAGCAGCGTCCGGGGCGCTCCCCCTGAGCGACTTGATAAAGGCCGAGATGACGTTGTAATGCTCCTCCCCTCCCTTGTCGTACAGCAGGGCCTTCCTTTGCAGCGCCTCCTGGACGATTTCGAGGGTGATGGCCTCCCCGTTTTCCCGGCTGCCGGGCGAAGCCGAAACAAGACCGGCCGCGACTTCCAGCGTATTCAGCGCGATGCGGGCGTCCCCCCCCGACTGGGAGGCCAGAAAATCCAAGGCATCGTCGGTTGCCGAAAGGGCAAGGTTCCCGAGACCCCGTTCGCGGTCGGTCAGGGCCTCCGTCAGCAGGCCCCGCACTTCGCCCGGTTCGAGCTGCTGCAGCGTCAGGACACGGCAGCGGGACAGCAGCGGAGCAATGACTTCGAAGGAGGGATTCTCGGTTGTGGCGCCGATGATGGTAACCACCCCCTTTTCGATGTAGGGGAGGAACGCGTCCTGCTGGGACTTATTAAAGCGGTGGATCTCGTCGATGAACAGAATGGTGCGGATGCCGCGGGCCGCATAGCGCTCGGCTTCACGGAACGTTTCGCGGATCTCCTTGACCCCCGAGAGGATCGCGGAAAAGAAGATGAAATGAGATTTTGTTTCTGAGGCGATGATGTGGGCCAGCGTCGTTTTGCCGCAGCCCGGCGGGCCCCAGAGTATCAGAGACGCGAGGGAATCGGTTTCAATCATGCGCCGCAGGATGCGCCCTTCGCCGACCAGATGCTCCTGCCCGGAAAATTCGGCAACAGTGCGCGGACGCATCCGTTCGGCAAGCGGCGCATGGGGGGAAATTTCCGGCGGGGTATATGCTCCGGAGTCCTGCTCCCAGAGACCGGGCGTATTCATAGTCATGGCAAGGCGTCCCAGGTGAAGGTCTTGCCGGGTGTGGCGGCTGTCTGTTTCCGGAAGAACTGCCGGGTGCCAGGCCAGTGATCGGTCAGCACATAGCGCGCGGCATACGCGTACAGATCGCCTTTGGTGGCGGAGAATTTGTCCTTGACCGGAGCATACTGCGGGTAGCGGAGAAAAGAGCGCCGCAAGCCCGTTGTGGTGGCCTTTTCATCACGAAGGGGGGCAG